>DATEVI010000295.1:0-2135 GCA_035281865.1 Geobacteraceae bacterium
GCCGGTCCGGCGCCGATAACCGCCACTTTTCCGCCGGTTTTACTTCCGGGGACACGTTTCGATCCCTCCGGGCTTCCGAAACATGTCCCCGACGGGCGCCTGTTTTTTTCTATTTCGTAATCGGCGACGAATCGCTTCAGATACTTGATGGAGATAGGTTCGTCTATATTCGCCCGGCGGCAGTTCGCTTCACAGGGACGTACGCACACTCTTCCCAATGTCCCTGCCATGCAGGTGTTCTGACGGATTGTGAGAAGTGATTCCGCGAATTTCTGTTCACTGATTTCTTCCACGTACCGGGGGATATCGAGAGAGCTGGGGCAGGCACTCACGCAGGGCGCGGTGACGGCAAAGCGGTATGCGCCCTCTTTCGCCTTCCTCCCTTCGGCTATGGCAGAGGCAAAGGCCTCGGGGAAATGCTTCAGGGCATGGAGGATGGGGTTTAACCCCGTCTGACCGATGGAACATTTGGAGCCGTCGCGGATGGAGCAGGCAAGTTCCCTGATTTTTCTCGGGTATTCCTCCCTTCCCTCGCCCGAAGCGATCTTTTTCAGCCAGTCGGCCACTACCCTTGTGCCGACCCGGCAGGGGAAACACTTGCCGCAGGACTCTTTCTGAACTGCCTCGACGTAGTTTGCGCACATGTCGACGATGTCCACATCGTCGTCATGCAGAATGATGCCGTCCCAACCCATGAAGGCCTTGATGCGCTCGCCGGGACAGAACTCCGACGGCAGCCGGATATTGCCGGGCTGCTTTCGATCCTGCTCCGCAACCGTTCTGTTGTCCACCACTTCTTCCTGCCAGGAGCTGAAAATAATATTCCCCATAAAATTTTCCTATCTGTCTATCTCTCCCAGCACGATGTCGATGCTGCCGATGGCGGCTACGACGTCGGCTACCATCTGTCCCTCTATCATCTTCGGCAGCGCGCCCAGATTGACAAAAGAAGGCGGTCTGATCTTCATCCTGAAGGGCTTGTTGCTCCCGTCGCTTATGATATAAAATCCCAGTTCGCCTTTCGACGATTCCACGGCGGCATAAACTTCACCGCAAGGCGGCCTGAAGCCTTCCTGCATAATCTTGAAATGCCTTATCAATGCCGAAATATCCCTGCCCACCTCTTCCTTCGCCGGCGGCACCACCTGGAGCGCATCAAAGGCAGCAATCGGGCCTTCGGGAAGCTTTTCCATTGCCTGCTTTACAATCCTGTTCGACTGCCGCATTTCCTTTAACCTTACAAGATAACGGTCATACACATCCCCGTGCTTGCCCAAGGGAATCTCAAAATCAAAATCCTCGTAGCTTGAGTAGGGATAGGCTTTCCTTACGTCGTAATAAACGCCGGAGGCCCGGAGCACCGGTCCTGTAACGCCATAATTTATACATTCTTCCCCGGACATGGGCGCGATGTTTTTTGTCCGTTTCTTCCAGATGATGTTTTCCGTAAGCAGCGTTTCGTAGTCGTCCACCCTTTTGGGGAAGTCCTCCACAAAAGCTTTCACGCGTGGGAGAAAAGTATCGGGAATATCGTCCGCCAGGCCGCCGATCCTGACGAAACTCGGCGTCAGCCTGGCGCCGGTGACCAGCTCCAGCGCCTCCAAAATCGTTTCCCTTTCTCTAAAGGCGTAGAAGAGCACCGTCATAGCCCCGAGATCGAGGGCGTGCGTCGCCACCCACAGCAGATGGGCCGCGATCCGCTGGAGTTCGGCGAATAGCACCCTCAGATACTGAGCCCTTTTCGGCACGTTGATGTCGAGAAGCTTCTCTACGGCAAGACAGTAGGCAAGATTATTGGAGAGGGCGCTGGTATAGTCAAGCCTGTCCGTCATGGTAAGGGCCTGGGGATAGGTGAGTGATTCGGATAATTTCTCCACGCCCCGGTGCAGGTAGCCGATGTGCGGTTCAGCCTTGACAACGATTTCCCCGTCAAGCTCCAGTAGCAATCTCAACACGCCGTGTGTCGCGGGATGCTGGGGCCCCATATTGATTGTCATGTAGCGGGATTCAGCCATCTATCTGACGTCCTCTAAAACGTTATCGTTCTTCCTCTAAGCAAACGTTGAATGGTTGACCGAAGTCCGGCCCTTCCACGGGAAAATCCTTCCTCAAGGGGTGGCCGACAAAATCATCCA
>DATEVI010000296.1:0-3172 GCA_035281865.1 Geobacteraceae bacterium
AGTTGCGCCAGTTACATTTTCCAGTGGATAAGCCGGGCCGTCATCCAACAGCACCACATCACTCAGGGTGATGTCTATTCGTTCCGCCTTGACTTTGGAACCGATACGTACCGCGAAGCGCGCCACTGAGCCGTTTCCGGAGGGAGGTACTGCGCCGTTGGTGTGGGCAAAGGTGTAAAGGGCCGATCCATTGTTCAACGTCTCGTTATCCATCACCAGGATGCCGTTGGGGCCTTTGCCGTTCCAGAAGAAGTCGCCGATGCCCGAGCGGGCGGGGACCGCCGGAGAGACGAGAAGTGGCGTTACCACCGCGATATCGCTTACCCCGGCCTGATTCAGGTCGGGCACACCGATTACCGTCCCGGACGAAGGAGTGACGTTGATGCGGAACTGGGCGCCTCCCAGGCCTTCGGCGGGAATTCCCTCGGCGACGACATCGAAGAAGAAGTCCTCACCCGGCGTCACCTGCGTGCTGGACGGGAGAATGCGAATGCCGGCCCCCCAGGCTCCTGCGGTCATGCCGAATATAAGCGTCGTCATAGTAACGATTCGGACGATCAGGCTCCCACTTCGCGTCATTTTTGTGCCCTCCGGTGTTTCATTTCAATTCAAGCAAACTTAAGCTGTCGATTTACGGATAACGGCGTTCCCGCCTTACTGCCCAGGCACACTCGCATTGCCGTATTCTCCGGCAAACCGTGTAAAGTCCTGCGCGTCGATCCGGCCCGCCGAATCTTCGACAAAGTTGTAATCAGGGTTATATACGGCATCGTCCGGCCCGGTCCTGTATTGCTTGCGGAATTCGGCGAAATCCTGGTCGTCCACCTTGCCGTCCACGTTAATATCCGCAAAGAACCCCATTACAGGTTCTCCGACGGCGACAATACCGCTGCTAACCGGAAACTTCCTGTAATGGAAAAGAGTCGAAAGGGTCCCTCCACGGTAAATATTTAAAACAGCCTTCTCACCGCCCAGTATGTTCAGGCTTGTCATGTCCGTTCCAAAAAAATTGTTAAGGTCGATAATACCTTCGGGGGCGATTGCTCCCACGCCGACAAATGCGGTTACCGGATACGGAGAAGCGGGTGTTTCGAGCAACAGCAAATCCCCCAGACCCGGAACCGAATCGTTATCATTGGGCCGGATGTAGACCCTTAAGGGGATGAGATCATTGGCAACCCCCTGGAGAGTTCCGTCCTCTGCCTGACGATAGGGAACGACCGTTGAGGCGGTTGTGACCTCCTGCAGACCCGAGTAACCGATGTTCGTCGGATCGGCCGGATCAACGGTAATCGTCCGAACATAGTAATTGGTGCTTGGCGTAAGACCCGTGACACGTACTTTCAGTATCCCCTTGTTGCGTGAGGCGACCAATACCTCCTGCGGCGCATCAGGCATGGGAGTGATGGCTAGAGTGTCGGAGAGACGGTTGATCATGGAAGAATCACCGTATACCTCCACGCCCGGTGTCGCGGCAACATCAGTCATCCACACCACGGCAAATGACGAGGTGGTCACGTCGGTAACCCGCACGCTCAGGGTCTCCGGAACGGCAAGCGCACTGCCGGCCCAGGCCAGACAAAGCAGCAGGGCAAATGTAACATGGCGCATCATTTCTTTCCTCCTGGCACGCCACCGGGACAGGTTGGGCATCCCCCCCGGCTGCCGGTGACCTTTTTGTCGGGCTTTGCATTCCATGCCGCATACCCCCCTTCCAGAAACCTGATGTCTCTGGTAACTCCCCTCAATGAGCTTTCCAGAACCGGACGGGGATCGGTCGCCGTAGGGAAGACCAGGATGGTGGACACCGGTTTGTCCAGCTTTGCCGTCAACCCCTTCTTTTCCGTCGCGGTCAGCATTGTCTTCACCTTCTCCAGCCGCTCCGGCAAGTTTTTACCATCCACTGCGAGGGCCTGCGCGACCGGTCCCCTCGCCTGTTCGTCCTTGTCCCGCAGATCGAAGATCCGCAAATGAACTCGGTTTTCCATTGCCCATCGGATGTCGTCGGGCATGACGCCGCGAAAAGCCTTCCGCTGCCCGTTCCCCGCCACCGGATAACCTTCATTCTGCCAGGCCGGCATGCCTCCCTCCAGGAGGAAAACTTTTTCATTGCCGTTTTTCAGCAAAACTCCGGCGGCTTCCCTTCCCTTTCTCAATCCCAGGGTGTCATCCACAAGAACGATGATTTTCCCCTTTGGCAGGTGTTTTGTCGGCATGACTTCGGCGGGGATATGCACAGCTCCCTCGATGTGTGACTCCGCGAACGCGGTTTCGCCGCGCACATCAACGAGCCACAGCCCGCTTCCCTCCTTCATGAGTGAAAAGACCCTCTGGGGAGACATCCATTGCCAGCTCGCGGCGAAAACGAACTGAGGCAGGAAGAGGAAAAGAATTAAGAACGTGGTTTTTATTTTCATGATAATAACCTTTTCCGTTTCATGGAAAGCCAACACGATTTTCCTCACACAAAGCCACAAAGAACACGAAGAGAAAACCTCAAATCCGAAAAGCTTTTAAAGTTTTTCAGCCTTCTTTTGCGTCTTTGCGTCTTTGCGTCTTTGCGTCTTTGCGTCTTTGCGTCTTTGCGTGAAAAAACCTTTGATTTTTGTTTTCAAGCCTTTCTTTGTGACTTTGTGTCTTTGTGTGAACAAGTTTTGTTTCTTTAAGGCATCCACCCGTCCACCCGGTTCTTCATGGTAATGACCAGCCCATCGCCCGGTTGAATATTGAAGTTGGCCCCGATCAGCTCGGCCCCGGTCCCGGTACCCCTCACCGACACAGTCCGCCAGGCGCCTACGATATTATCGAACCGCCGCACGCTCTGGACGTTGTCCAGTCCGACTGACCTCATCAGGTCATAGGCGTTGTAGCCGAACGGCACGGTGAGTATCCCTATCTGGTTGGTACCGGGGAGCAGCGTATAAGACGCCGTCTCACCGCTCTCCGCGATTTGCAGGGTACCAGTCTTGCTAACATAGATAACGAGCCCGGCCCCTTTTGCCAGGGTAAAGTCACCACCCGCGGCCGACGCCTCGGTATAGGTGTCGTGCAGGGGTTCCTGTAGCGCCATGCGCTCTATGCCCAACTCATCGCCTTTGGCAGTGATCAGGGCGGAGGCCGAGGGATACTGGCCGGCCAGCCATCCGCCGACGGCGATCAGATTGAAGCCGGG
>DATEVI010000297.1:0-2292 GCA_035281865.1 Geobacteraceae bacterium
TGCTTTCGCACCCGGCCGGATTTAAATTACATTCAATTATTCAATGTTATTATGCTGGCGATCCTACTACTTTCTAGAGTTTATTTCTCCCGAAGTAGTGGGTATGCAGCAGATGATGAGACTTTTCACTCAGAGGCTTGCCCAGGTATTTTTCATACAGCTCGATGATGTAAGGGTTTTCATGGGATTTCCTGAGTTTTTTGCCGGCATCTTCGTCATAGAGAACTTTGGTTCTCTTCTTGAGGAGATCAAAATTACCATGGTGATATGGTTGACCGCCACCGCCAATGCAGCCGCCGGGGCAAGCCATGATCTCGATTGCGTGGAATTCCGACTCGCCGGCCTGAACTTTCTCAAGAAGCTTCCTTGCATTGCCCAACTCATGGGCAATACCTATGTTCAAAGTATGAGGACCAACCTGAATCTTGGCTGCACGGATGCCTTCCATACCACGAACGGCTTCAAAATTGACATTTGTCAGGGTTTCGCCTGTTGCCAACTCGTAAGCGGTTCTCAGTGCGGCTTCGATAACACCACCGGTTGCGCCGAAGATCGGAGCAGCGCCGGTCGATTCACCGAGAGGGGCATCGAAGTCTTCATCGGGAAGATTTGCAAAATCGATGTTCATTCTCTTGATGAGACGGGCAAGTTCCCTTGTGGAAAGGACGATATCCACATCGGGATTACCGTTAACGGCAAATTCAGGTCTTGCAGCTTCATATTTCTTTGCTAGACAGGGCATGATGGAAACTACAACCATTTTCTCCCTGGGAATGCCAAGAATGTCGGCATAGTATGTTTTGGCAATGGCGCCGAACATCTGCTGCGGTGATTTGGCAGTAGAAGGAACATCGAGGAGATCAGGGAACTGATGCTCGAAGAACTTTACCCAGCCAGGACAGCAGGAGGTCAGGATCGGCAGTTTGACAGATTTGTCACCGTCCAGAAAACGGGTGAGCCTGTCGAGGAATTCGGAACCTTCTTCCATGATTGTCAAGTCGGCGGCAAAATCGGTATCGAAGATATGGTCGAAACCGAGCTGACGAAGTGCGGCGGCCATTTTACCGGTAACCGAAACGCCGGGCTCACAACCAAGGTCTTCACCCAAAGCGGCGCGAACCGCAGGCGCAGTCTGAACCACGGTAACCTTTTCCGGGTCTGCTATTGCCTGGACAACTCTCCAGGAATGGTCATTTTCGACCAGTGCCCCAACCGGACAGACTGCAGTACACTGACCGCAGTTGGTACATACGGAATCTTCCAGGTTCATTTCGAACGCAGTAGCAACAACAGCTCCGAAACCTCTGTTGACGCCGGAGAGAACGCCACATGTCTGAACTTCATTACACATGGTTTCACAGCGGCGACACATGATACATTTATCCATGTCGCGGATGATGGAATTGGAAATGTCTTTCCGGTAGGTGGACATGACACCTTCGTAGGGAACTTCCCGGATGGCGAATTTTTCACAAAGATCCTGCAGATCGCACTCGCCGGATTTCATGCAGACAAGGCAATCCTTCGGGTGATCGGAGAGAAACAGCTCAAGCACCGTTTTACGGGCATTGAGTACACGCATGGTGGTAGTTTTAACCACCATACCATCGGTAATCGGTGTTGCACAGGCAGGAGCAAGATTTTTTCTTCCTTCTACTTCAACAACACAGATTCGGCAGGATGCTGCCATGTTGTTGACTGCCAATTCTTCCATTTTAAGAAAGCACAGTGTAGGGACATCGATCTTCAGCTTCTTGGCTGCATCAAGGATCATGCTCCCCTGCGGGACTTCGGTTTGTTTACCGTCAATGGTAATTTTCAACATAGACATTTATATGCTCCTTTCAATTATTGTTTAACGATTGCATCAAATTTACACTTAGGAATACAGGCGCCGCACTTGATACATACAGCCTGGTCGATGACATGAACTTCCTTGACCTTGCCGGAAATACAGTTAACCGGGCAGATACGTGCACAGAGAGTACAACCAACACATTTTTCAGGAACAATAACAATTTCAAGCAGGTTCGTACATACGCCGGATGGGCACTTCTTATCGATAACATGAGCTTTGTACTCATCGGCAAAAGTATTCATCGTTGACAGGACAGGGTTGGGCATGGTCTGTCCAAGACCGCAGAGAGCCGTATCCTTGATGGTGAATGCAAGGGTTTTCAATTTATCGAGGTCTTCCGGCTTGCCGTTTCCAAGGGTAATCTTGTCGAGGAGTTCATAAAGACGCTTGGAACCGATACGGCAAGGGGTACACTTACCACAGGTTTCGTCCAT
>DATEVI010000298.1:0-3104 GCA_035281865.1 Geobacteraceae bacterium
CGGAACCGGGCGATCGTTTCCAACGCTCCGGGAAATCGCGATTTGCCCATGGACAGCGCATGGAGCGGAATGTCCGGTCTGCTCCAGGCATCGCCTGCCGGTGAGAAGTCATCCGTGTTGATCTCGCCTTCGACCTTGAAGACCTTTACCTTGATTGTTTCAGGAAGTTCCTGCCTTCCAGAAAACCATTCCGCATCAGCCCAGGACTCCACTACTCTTTTTGCAGCGGCATTCGTCCGCGATAAATCCAGGACCTCATCGAAAGCATCATACATGAGGATTGTGCCGGAGAGGGCATCGGCAGCCTCGTCGGCCAGTTCCGCGTCACTCAGGGCCGCTATGAGAGGCGCAACGTTGTATCCGCCAAGCGTTGTCCCGAGCAATCGCACAGCCTCTTGCCTCGATATCAGGGGGGAACGCGCTGAACCCGATATAATCCCGGATAGGAACGCGGCCTTCACCTCCGCCGCAGGATCGACACCCGGGGCAATTCTTTCCCTGAAAAGGTGGAGCAGAAAAGCCGCCTTCCCTTCCGGCGGATCTTCCAGAAGCCTGCACAGTTCGACGACCTGCCCGGATTCAAGCGGTTTTGCGGGAATTCCCTGAGCCTTTCTTTCCGCCTCGTGTTGCAGATATTTTTCGATCATGTATGTGAATCCTCCTCATCTTCCTTATCATCCTCAATACGAGCTTTTTCCATTATAGCAAAGGTCCTCGGCGCCTTGTCCAGCATGTCCACCGTATCGATTTCTTTGCCGTTCGACGAACCGAGTTCCTTGAACTTGCGGGCAGTAACCAGGACCCTTGTTTCAAGGGAGGAAACCGCCTTGTTGTATGAATCGACGGCACGCTCAAGTCCCCTGCGCAGGTCGGTAAAATGACCGGCAAGTGTTGTAATGCGGTCGTGCAGGGTTCTACCCAGTTCGCTGATGGCCTGGGCGTTTTCGGCAATCTGTTCCTGTCGCCATCCATAGGCAACCGCTCTCAGGAGAGAAATGAGTGTCGTGGGCGTGGACAAAATAACTTTCTGGTCGACGCCGAATTCAATCAGGCTCGGATCCTGCTCAAGGGCTGCACTGAAGAAAGTTTCGCCGGGGAGAAACAGGACAACGAACTCCGGAGTCGGTCTGAACTGGTCCCAGTATGATTTGGCGCTCAGCTTCGCAAGGTGGGTTCTGATCTGCCGCGCATGTTCCTTGAGTTTAAGCAGCTTAACATGCTCGTCGGATGCTTCGAGGGCTTCAAGATACGCCTGCAGGGGAGCCTTTGAATCGACCACGATATTCCTGCCGTTCGGCAGCTTGATAATCATGTCGGGTCGCAGCCGTCCGTCTTCGCCAAGTGACGATTCCTGCTCGGCAAAATCACAATAGGCGACCATGCCGGCAATCTCTACAACCCTTTTGAGCTGGATTTCTCCCCATCGGCCGCGTACGGCGGGAGCGCGCAATGCTTTCACCAGGTTCGACGTTTCTTCCCGAAGATGCGTTTGCGTAGAGGCCATCGACTTGATCTGTTCGGTCAAACTGACATAAGCCGTCGTACGGACTTTTTCCAGTTCCTGGATTTTTCCATCCACCTTTTCCAGTGATTCCCGCATGGGTCTGACCAGTTCTTCGATGGCCTTCTGTTTCATTTCCAGGTCGCCTTTTGCACCCTCCTGGAATTTCTCCAGGGTAGATTTGGCAAGGACCAGAAAAGACTGGTTGTTGCTTGCCAGAGCCTCGGACGAAAGGGCCTTGAAAGCATCGGACAACTTCTGGTGGGCAGAGTCGAGAATGGCCAATTTCTCCTCGGTGGCCTTCCTTTCCTCCGTCAGCTGGGTTGAAAGCTCCGAAGCCCTCTCCTTCAACTGGGTATGTTGCTCGTAGAGAGACCTCAACTGATCCTCACGCGTTCGTAATGCGGCCTCCAGTTCCACGATCCTGCCGTTTTTCTCCTCCGCGGCAGCCCGCCTCTCCGCCTCACCTTTCAATTCAAGGCGTAGTGTGGAGATTTCCACGGCTGCCTTGTCAAATGACAGCTTCAACTCGCCGATCTGTTGTTCCCTGTTCTGGAGACGCTCCCCCAGAGCCGCCTCACGGGCTTCGAATTCCGCCCTGTCCTTCTGACGGGCAAGGTCCGCCCTTGACCTGAGCAGGAAGAAGATTACTCCACCGCCGATCAATGCGCCAATGAGCAGGTAAATATATTCCATGGTAGTAGATCCTTTATTTCTTTCAATAAAACCAGAAGGGCGATCAAAAAGGATCGCCCTACATTTCATTCAGCTTTCTTTAATGGTCTGTTCAATCACCTTGAACCCTGGATGCGATTCCATCGGGGTCGAGAGGGATATCTTCCTGGACACCCACATCCATATCCTTCAATGCGGCCGTTCCCTTTTTCAATTCATCTTCACCGATGATCAGGGTGAAACGTGAATTGAACTTGTCGGCTCTTCTCATCTGGCTTTTCAGGCTCTTTCCCTCATAATCGACTTCAACTGAAACTCCTCGTCGCTGCAATGCGCACATCAGCCTGAAGGCTTCTTTCCGGGCGGGTTCTCCGAGATATGCCACAAACAGGTCAGGTCTTGTTGCGAACTCCTGCTGATCAAGCAGAAGAACGACCCTCTCCACGCCCATGGCAAAACCGATTCCCGGCAATGCCGGTCCGCCTAGTTGCTCTATCAGACTGTCGTATCTCCCCCCCGCTGCCACGGCACTCTGTGCTCCCAGCAGCCCGGTGACCAGTTCGAAGGTCGTTCGCGTGTAATAGTCCAAACCCCTAACCATGCGGGGATTTATCTCGTATGGCGTACCGGTCTCGCGAAGGTACTCCTGGGTCCGGGCGAAATGGTCGGCGCAACCCGCGCAGAGATTATCGAGAACGGAAGGTGCATCGGCAGTCGCTTCCTTGCAGCCTTGGGACTTGCAGTCAAGGGTGCGCAGTGGATTGTTTTCATACCTGCGCCTGCAGTCATCACACAGGGAATCCAGTCTGCTCAACAGAAACTCTTTCAGTTTGCGGCGGTAGGAAGGGCGACATTCCGGACAACCCAGGGAATTTATTTGGAGAGAAGGCTCGGTCAGGCCAAGCTCGGCAAAAAAATGACAGAGCAT
>DATEVI010000299.1:0-7303 GCA_035281865.1 Geobacteraceae bacterium
TAATGGGGGAAATTCTTCTGGGAGGTGTGGTTGTCCTCCTGGAACTGCCGGTACAACTCACAACTCTTCATTTCATGACCGGGCTGGTGGTTTTTCTCCTGGCCTTTTACATGATGCTGTTCGAAGGAGGCGGGGAGCAGCCCGGTTTTTCCCTGAGCCGGTTTTCCGGGCTTTTCTTCTTCATGGGGCTGTTCGTCTTTTCCCAGGCCGCTCTCGGAGCCTATGTGCGACATTCTCAAGCCGGCCTGTCCTGTCCGGATTTCCCGACATGCATGGGCGCATGGATTCCTCCTTTTGCCGACTGGCCGGCCCTGGTTCACCTGTCCCATCGGTTCACGGCGTTTCTCTTGGCACTCACATTTTCAGCTTTGTATGCGGCGACTTTCGTCGAGGCACGGATTGCTAAATATCGGAATACCGCATTCATCCTTCTCGTGCTTGGCTTTGCCCAGATCGGCGTTGGGGCGCTTGTGGTCCTCTCCGGACTCAGTTTTGTGGCAGTAGCCGTTCATCTGGCCCTGGCGCTCGGCATGTTGTCCCTCCTGTTCCACATGTGGGCACGGGAGGTCAGGGAAGCAAGTGATATCTCGCAGGTGACATGATGACGACCGCTGAATACGCATACAGGGCAGGCATGCGTTACAGGAGCCTGTTCGCATCGATCTTGCTCCTCTCCAGACCGGGGATTCTCGCCTTGGTCGCATTGGCGGGGTTTTGCGGAATGGTAATGGCGACGGGGGGGCTGCCTGACGGCGAAATTTCCGGATTGACCATGTTCTGTCTGCTTCTTTCAGCCGCGGGTTCCGCAATGATCAACAGTGTGTTGGACTACTCCCTCGACCTGAAAATGGCCCGGTTGCAGTCAAGGGTGGAGGCGTTGAGATATCTCGGGCGAAACCGGGCCGTGCTTCTTGCCGGCGGCCTGGTAATCGTTTCGACGGTCCTTGCCTTTCGCTGTCTCAATGCCCTTACGGCCATTCTCATCCTGTCCGCCGCCCTTACCTATACGGTGCCATATACACTTTGGCTCAAGCGTTGCTCACCTTTCGGCGCGGTTCCCGGTGGAATTCCCGGCGCACTGCCGGTTCTTGTCGGATATGCCGCTGTTGCGGGAGCCATTGACACCAGGGCAATGCTCCTGTTCCTGATCGTATTTCTCTGGCAACCCCCTCATTTCTGGATTTTCGCCCTGAAGCACCGGGAGGACTACGTCAAATCGGGTGTGCCGGTTCTGCCTGCGGTAATGGGTGAGAAATTGACAAAATCCTTTATCCTCCTTCACGTGGCGGCCCTGGTGCCCGTCTCCGTCGCGCTCGGCATTTTCGGAGCATTTTCAACCTGGTACATGGGGTTTGCGGTTTTGTCGGGGGTGTTTTTTGTTGCCTCCTGTTATCTGTTCGTAATAAAGCATTGTTTGCTCGTTCGAGCTTTCAGGGCTTCAATCCTTTATCTGTTCTTCATTTTTCTTGCAATCATTGCGGATATCTGCGTTTTTAAGATCCCTGGCGCCGGAGGATGAGACGTGGCAGCACGCGCTTTCCTAAATTGGGTTTTTGTTCTGGCGGCGGCGTTGCTGTTGAGCGGCTGCATTCGACCAGCGACAAGCCCGATGCGGACCGTATCTTTAACCCAGTCGGAACCGGGCGGGAATAGATGCCTGTTCGTTTTTTTGCCGGGAAGACGGGATGGCCCTGAAAGTTTTGCAAAGGAGGGCTTCGTAGAGGCAGTCCGAGAGGCGAAACTGGCGGTGGACATGATAGGGGTGGATGCTCACCTGGGATATTACTTCAAAGGGATTTTTCCTGCGAGGCTCAGGGAAGATGTCATAATTCCGGCCAAAGAAAAGGGTTATGACCAGATTTGGCTGGTCGGCATTTCCTTGGGAGGCCTCGGTGCGCTCTGGTACGATGGGAGATATCCCGGTGATGTAGCGGGCCTTGTTGCGATTGCTCCGTACCTGGGGGAGCCCGAGACAAGTCGTGAGGTTTCCCTTGCGGGGGGATTGACCAAATGGAGCCCTGGGCATATAGCCGGGAATGATTTTCAGAAGCAGATCTGGCGGGGCCTCAAGCTTTATACGCAAAGGGAAAAAAACTTTGCCCGCGTCTATGTGGGATATGGTCTGCAGGACGAGTTTGCCGCTACAAACGGAGTTTTCTGCCAGGTCCTGCCCGGAGACCAGGTCTTCAAGTGTGAGGGGGGGCACGACTGGGACACCTGGCGACTGCTGTGGGCGGACATCCTGAAGGAACTGACTGTACACGAGGTGAATCTTCGCACAGATAAAAATCAACGAAGGCAGTAGGATTCCTCTCTGCCTTCGTTGATCTCAAGCCCTTGATATCATGATATCAATAATTCGCCGCCAGCACTTCGAAGTACGCCTTCGGATGTTTACAGACCGGGCATATCTCGGGTGCCTGTTCTCCCACGTGAATGTGTCCGCAGTTTCTGCAATGCCATGAAGTTTTTTCGGTCCTCTTGAAGACCGACCCTTCCTCGACGGCCTTCAGAAGGCGCTTGTAACGCTCCTCGTGGGCTTTCTCGATTACGGCGACACCCTCGAACAAAGCGGCGATATCTTCAAAGCCTTCCTCGCGAGCTTGCTTTGCCATCGTCGGATACATATCCGTCCACTCATGGTTCTCACCGGAAGCGGCAGCCTTCAGGTTCTCGATGGTATTGCCTATCCCAGACAGTGCCTTGAGATGCAGCTTGGCGTGCTCCTTTTCGTTATCGGCGGTCTCCTGGAAGATTTGGGCCAGTTGCTCATAGCCTTCTTTTTTTGCGACAGAGGCGTAATAGGTGTACTTGTTCCGGGCCTGCGATTCGCCGGCGAAGGCGTCCATCAAATTCTTTTCCGTTTTTGTTCCTTTCAAATCAGCCATTTGATCTCTCCTTTTTAATGGTATCGTGCATTGTATGACATGCTTCTTTCCGGGAATTACTTGAAAACGACAAACTTGGTTGCGTCCACTCCACAGGTCGGACATGATTTCGGTGGAGCCGCATTCTCGTGAATGTAACCACAAACGACACATTGCCATTTTTTTTCTGCTGCCATTTTTGTTCTCCTTTTCGTGATGTGAATTTGCCCGGATGGAACCGGTTTCGTCTGCCGGATGCAGAGTAAAATATTAACCCAAAATCCAAAGTTTACCGCTAAGCTTGCTATATTCCAGAAGGTATCAAGCCTTGCGGTTCGAACTTACTTTTTCAGGGGGAATTGCCTTCGTACAGTCTGACGTGGAATCCCAAAAAACTGCTCAAGATGCAAATTTTGCGTGGTACTGCTTCAGTTGCGCGGCAAACTTTCTGCCGAATTCGTAGCATGATTCTTCGTCTTTATCGGAAGGCTTGTAGTTGACCCCTATGCCGGGTTCAAACGTTTCAAGCCCGATTTCCTTTACCTTGGCGAAGATGTCCTTGACACCGCCGCCACCCCAGCCGAAGCTTCCGAAGGAACTGACAAGCCTGTCCTTTGGCCGCAGACCGCGCAGGTGGGTCAGGAATTCGGCCAGCGACGGAAACATGATATTGTTGAGGGTGGGGGTACCGATAAGTGTCCCCCTCGATTTCCAGAATTCCGTAATGACGACATTCATGGGAGTGGCACGGAGCTTCAGAATTTTGTAATCGATTCCTTCGTCCCGCAGGCCCTGTGCGATGGGAACGGTCATGAGCTCGGTGCTTTTCCACATGGTGTCGTAAACAATGGAAACCGTAAGATCCGCCTTGCCGGTCGCCATGCCGAGGTACGAGTCCAGCACCCTCGGGATATGGGAGCGCCACATGACCCCATGGTCCGGGGCTATGATGTTTATATCGAGACCCATCTTTTGAATTTCCGCGATCTTGTCCTTTATCAACGAACCGAACGGCATGAGGATGTTGGCGTAGTAGTCGGTGACGGCATTGTCCAGGTCCTCGATGCAATGGGTCTCGCAGAACTCGTCATCGAATCGGCCGGAAGAGGCGAGATGCTGACCGAATGCATCCTGGCTGTAAAGGATTTTGTCTTCGGGGCAGTAGGTCATCATGGAATCGGGCCAGTGCAGCATGGGGGTCTCAATGAAGAGAAGGGTTCTCTTGCCGATCTTCAGCGTATCCCCGGTTTTCACCAGACGTATGTCCCACTCGGATGTATCGTAAAACCTGTCGAGGCCCTTTTTGCCCCTTTCGGTCATGTGGATGGTGGCGTTGGGCGACAGCTGCATGATTTTGTCGATGCTGGTGGCATGGTCGTTTTCTATGTGGTTGATGACCACGTGCCTGATCTTGGCAGGGTCGACAATGCGACTGATGTTGCTGATGGTGATGTGGGAAAAATCGTATTTAACGGTGTCCACCAGAGTTATTTCGTCATCCATGATCAGATAATTATTGTAAGTGGTACCGTGCGGAGTCTCGTATCCGTGGAAATCCCGAACGGCCCAGTCTGTGGCGCCAACCCAGTGGACACCCTTTGTAAGTTCAACAGATTTCATCTTGTTGCCTCCCGAGGATAAAATTTTTCATTCCGGTGTTTCAATGCCCCTTTTCGGTGCGGCATCGAGAGCAGCGTCCGGTAAAACTGATTGAATAGTCTATGAATTCGAAATCCGATACGAAACGTTCCGGCAGTTCAAGACTGTTAAGTTCCTGGTCGTGAATATCGATGATCGAGCCGCAGTCAATACATGTCAGGTGGTGATGGCGGCTCGTATCGGCATCGAAACGCGCCTTTGATTCCAGGTTACTGATCTTTCTGGCAAGTCCGACACTGACCAGGGTTTCCAGTACCCTGTACACCGTTGTCCTGGAAATGCCCTTCAACTGGTCTTTCATGGTATCGTAGATCTGGTCCGCAGTCGGATGATCGGTGCGACCGGCGAGGTTTTCAAGGATTGCCCTTCGCTGGATAGTCAGGGAGAGACCATGTTCCCGGCAGATGTGTTCCAGTTCTTTTTCCTTTTCACCTTGAATGTGTCGCAATTGCGTTTTCATGTTTGAAACTATATTGCAAATGGTACAGATTGTCAAATATTTTTGGGAAAATATTTTTGAGAGGGTGGTTAAATTAGATTCGGCGACTCATTTTATGTAGGAGAAAATGGGTGGAGAAGATCCGTCAGAGGCCGGGTTCAATATCGGAGGGGAATGACGGAGAGGTAGCATGGAACTCTTTTTGTCCTGACATATCAAGCTGAGGAACGTGAAAGATGGCAAAACTATTTGCAGTGCTCCCTGAGTTCATCTTCCAACATTTCGATACTCTTACGCAATTTTTCTATCTCTGTCACGTAGACGCTGCATCGTCCTTCACACGTGTACTGGAGGGTTTCGTAGGCGCCGTATATGCCGTTCACCTTCTCTTCCAATTCCGCATTCATCTTCATCAGGTTTTCAATGAGTTTTTTCTGCTCCCTTATTTCATCCTTGCATATTTTGTAAGCTTCAAAGTCAAGAACTCCCGTACTCATTATTTTCCCTCCTCTCATTTCATTGCACATGATGAAAATATATCGGCAATGCAAGGCTTTTGCAACGTGAGAAGGGCATTTTTTCGTTAAACAGGCTCTAAATCATTTCCCGAGACCGGTCATGCAAGGAACCGTATTATGTATGGGTTGCAGGATTTAAATAAAAAAAGCCCGGACCCGGTATTATCGTCAGGTGCTTCACAAGGTCTGGGCGATAGTCAACCGCATTAAAATAAAAATTCAGTTGGTGAAAGGGAGAAAATTGGGCAATCTGAACAGAAATGCCCTGGAAATGTGGAAGACTTACTTTGGCGGAGAGGAATAGTCCGGTATCATCTCATTTCATCTTTTCCATCATCTCTTCGGGCTTGGGCTGCGTTTCTTCACCCTTTTGCTGCATCTGTTCCTTCATCTCCTCCCCTTTTTGTTTCATCTGTTGTTCCATCTCTTCCTGGGCTTTCTTTTTCTGCTCTTCCATCATTTGCTGCGGCTGCTCCGTGGGTTTTTGCTGCTGCTCCGTGGGTTTCTGCGGCATCTCTTTTTCTTGCATCTCGGTTCCGGTTCCCGAGCCATAGTCGGAAGCATATGCGATACCGGCAAGAAGAGCCGCTGTCGCCGAAACGACGATAATAGTTGCTGTCCTATTCATGGTTTTTCCTCCTTTGGGGCTGTAGTTCCCAAAATTGTAGCACACTAATCCGTTCAGGCAAGGGGACAGGGGAAAAAGGGTGGACGGGTCACGGCCGGTCAACCTGCCTGAAAGCGGAAAGGGCCGGCATTTATTGCCGGCCCTTTCTCGTGTATCTCATGGTGCCATTATTTTGCGTGCCGCTCCGCGAAGGCTTACCTGCAACCCTGGTTTCACTTAAGCTCACCCGCGAACCGATTGTTAAGGCTATCGGCCCCGATGGCCATGACCATCTCCACCGCCTCTACCATGGTTCTCTGAACTTCGTCCATGGTCGTATTTCCCGTCGCTCCGGCCTCCTTTATCCCAGTCATGGCGTTGAGGGCGGAAATGCCGGTAGTCATGCCTGCCCTGTTTTTGGTAATGGCGGTAATAATCATCCCTGTAATAATGGATTCTTTGGACGGAGTGCTTGCGCAGTCCGTAGGGGACTTTGCTGTAGTGGGCGGTGACCCATGGTCCGTTGTAATAGGACGACGAATACCAGGTGTTGCCCCGGTAGAGATAGTAACTGCCGCCAGTATAGAAGAGGTCGTGGGGCACTCCCACCGCAACGTAAAAACCGAGTTGCGGCGGAGCTACAAATTCAGGCGGTGCCGTAATTACTACGGGCGGGGCGGCATACACCGGCGCCACGGGAGCGCCGACATTTATACCTACGTTGAAACCGACATTGGACGCATCGGCCTGGGATGCAGTGATCAGAAGAGCGGCAGCCGTACAGAACAAATACTTTTTCATACAGATCTCCTTTCCGGACTGTTCTCGGTCTTCACTCGTTCCTGACCGCTCCGGAGTTTTTTCTTTTGTCTGTATGAACGACTGATCTTTGCACCGGTTGACAAAAAAACCAGAATGCATCGGGGCGGTCTCACCGACAATGCATTCCGGCCTCACTTACTTTTTTACATGCTCGGCGTCTACCTTCTTGATGATTTCGTTAGTGAGGTCGACGACTTCTACTTCGTCGCCGACGAAGAGTATGTCGTGCTTCACGACAACAGCCGCAAAACCGTTGGCCTTGCCATACTCACCGGCTGATGTCTCGATTGTTTTGAACAGCTTGCCCAGGAGCTCTGATTCCCTGGTTTGCAGCTCTTTTTGTGCTTTCTGGACGAATTTCTGGAACTCCTCGAGTTTTTTCTGGAATTCT
>DATEVI010000300.1:0-2905 GCA_035281865.1 Geobacteraceae bacterium
GCAATTATCGCCCACGTAGACCACGGCAAGACCACACTGGTGGACGCCTTGTTGAAACAGTCGGGCATTTTCCGGGAAAACGAGGTAATTACCGAACGGGTCATGGATTCCAATGACCTGGAAAAGGAACGGGGCATCACCATTCTGGCCAAAAACCTGTCTATTCACCATGGCGGGTACAAAATAAATATCGTCGACACCCCCGGCCATGCCGATTTCGGGGGTGAAGTCGAGCGGGTTCTCAAGATGGTTGATTCCGTGCTCCTCCTGGTTGACGCCCTCGACGGTCCGATGCCGCAGACTCGTTTCGTATTAAAGAAATCGCTGGATCTGGGATTGAGGCCCATCGTGGTAATCAACAAAATTGACCGTCCCGGCGCACGCCCCGATGAAGTCGTCGATATGGTGTTCGACCTTTTCTGCGAGTTGCAGGCCAACGACGCGCAACTCGATTTCCCCATAGTGTACACAAGCGCCAAGATGGGATACGCCAGGATCGAGCTCGGCAGCGACTCGGACAACATGGAGCCGTTATTCGAGCTCATAAAAAACAACGTCCACCCTCCCGAGGGAGACCCGGCGGCGCCTTTTCAGCTTCTGGTAACCAATATCGATTACAACGATTACATAGGCCGGATTGCTACCGGCAAGATTTTCAACGGCAAGGTCACCGCAGGCGAGACGGTCGCCCTGATCAAGCGCGACGGCACGATAAGCCGGGGGAGAATCTCCAAGCTTCTCGGCTATGAAGGTCTGAAGCAGATGGAAATCCCCGATGCGCTCACCGGCGATATCGTGACCATAGCCGGTTTTGACGAAGTGGGCATCGGCGAAACTATCGCCGCCGCGGACAACCCCATTGCCCTTCCCTACGTCTCAATTGACGAGCCGACTATCTCGATGAACTTCATCGTCAACACTTCTCCTTTTGCAGGCCGGGAAGGCAAACTGGTCACCTCCAGAAATATCCGCGAAAGGCTGGAAAAGGAACTTCGCACCAATGTCTCCCTGAGAGTGGAAGACACCGCCAATCCCGATACCTTCAATGTCTCGGGCCGTGGCGAACTACACCTTTCCATCCTCATAGAAAACATGCGGCGGGAAGGCTTTGAGATGGCCGTCTCCAAACCTGAAGTAATCCTCAGGGACATTGACGGACAGAAGCAGGAACCGATTGAATATCTGGTTATAGACGTTCCTTCCGAATTCCAGGGCGCTGTCATCGAGAAGATGGGGCCGCGCAAGGCGGATATGGTGGCCATGAACCAGCTTGGCGACGTCATCCGTCTGGAATTCGTCATACCCGCCCGCGGACTGATCGGTCTGCGGGGAGAAATTCTCACGGATACCAAGGGGACGGCGGTAACGACACACACCTTCCACGGATACGCGCCTTACAAGGGCGATATCCCAGGGCGGAAAAACGGCGTACTGATGGCCATGGAGCACGGCGAAACCACGGCATATTCGCTCGATGCCTTGCAGCCGCGCGGGATACTCTTCGTCGGTCCGGGAGTCGAGGTATACGGCGGGATGATTATTGGACAACACGCGAAGGATAACGACCTGGACGTGAATCCGTGCAAGGGGAAAAAACTTTCCAACGTCAGGGCATCAGGTTCCGATGACGCCATCAAGCTCACTCCTCCCCGGATACTCACTCTGGAGCAGGCACTGGAGTTTATAGACGATGACGAACTCGTGGAAGTAACCCCCTCCTCCATCAGGTTGAGAAAAAAAGAGCTCGATCCCAACAAAAGGAAAAGGTCGAGCAAGTAAACCGGATAAGCGGAGATGCGCGAATGAGTGAATGCGGAATAGTCCTTTATCGCATTACCGCATCTCCGCTTACCGCTTCCCCCCTTATCTTTATAATCAACTTAGCATTGACAAATTGTACCCTTTCCACTAACTTCCTGTACTAAATTTGATACAAGGAGGGCTCGATGTATCTAAAGAATATTTTACTTATTGGTCTTATTGCCGCCGCTGCGGGCTGCAGCAGCAATTCTTCCGTAAAGAAACCGCCCGAAACCTATTTCAGTGAAGGGCAGAAGCTGCACGCCAAGGGAAAGAACGAAGCGGCCATAGAGAAATGGAAAAAGGTGAAGGAGAGCTACTCGTCACCCATACTCAGCACCGCAGCGGAAATAATGATCGCCGACGCCCAGTTCGATGACAAGAGCTACATCGAGGCTGCGGCATCCTATGAGGACTTCAGGCGACTTCACCCAAACAACGAAAAGGCGCCGTACGCACTGTACAAGCTGGGACTAAGCCATTACAACCAGATTTCCAAGATCGACACCGACCAGGCACCCTTGAAGAAGTCAATCGCGGCCTTCGAATTATTTGTCAAGGAATATCCCAAATCTGAATATAACGGCAAGGTCCGCGAGAAGCTGGAATCATGCAGGGTGAAGCAGTGCGAATACGAAATCTATGTGGGACGGTTCTATTACAGGACTGAGAAATACACATCTGCAATAAGCAGACTGCAAGACGCCCTGGAAAAATTCCCCGCCTCACCGGTCAACGACGAAGCGCTCTTTTACCTTGGCCAGGCCTATATTGAAACGGGCAACAAGGCAAAAGGCAAAGAGGCCTTGCAACGCCTTATAAAAGACTACAAGACCAGCAAACACGCCACGGAAGCTCGGAAGCTTCTGGACAAAAGCGCTTAGCATAATTGTTGAGCAGAAAAACAGCCGGAAATCCGGATGCTGATTTTCCTGGAAGGCAGACCCAGGTGTCTGCCTTCCTAAGTTGAAATCTACTCTCGTTCCCATCCTCTTCAAACCGTAAGCAAATTCTCTTTTTTACCCTGCAATAAATTTTTACCCAATAAACCTGATTACGAATGTTGTAATTCCGGGTAGTTATAACACACCTGCAAAAAAATTCA
>DATEVI010000301.1:0-5428 GCA_035281865.1 Geobacteraceae bacterium
GTCCCTGAGGTAGTCGAAGCCGAATTCGTTATTGGTGCCGTAGGTTAAGTCCGCCGCATAAGCCGCACGACGCTCATTGTCATCAACGCCATGCACAATGACACCGACAGACAGCCCGAGAAAATTGTATATGCGACCCATCCATTCCGAGTCACGCCTGGCAAGATAGTCGTTGACCGTGACGACATGCACCCCCCTGCCGGTAAGGGCATTCAGATACGCCGGCAGGGTCGCCACCAGCGTTTTCCCCTCACCGGTCTTCATCTCGGCGATTTTCCCGTTGTGAAGCACCATCCCGCCGATCAGCTGCACATCGAAATGGCGCATATTGTGAACTCTTTTCGACGCCTCCATGCAGACCGCGAATGCTTCGGGAAGAAGTTCATCCAGCGCCTCCCCTTTCGCAAGGCGTTCCTTGAATTCACCGGTCTTATTTCTCAATTGATCATCGGAAAGCTTCACCATTTCCTGTTCGAGCGAGTTGATCCGGTCCACGGCCGGCGCGAGCCTTTTCAGCTCCCTCTCGTTCTTGCTTCCCACGATCTTCTTTACAATTGCTCCAAGCATCAAAATATCTCCTGATTGGTTTTGGGGGGATAAACGAACGTATCAGACTAACATCACAGTGCCGATTATACAATGGAAAGGTACATTTCGGAAAAGGGACATCTCAGCCGCCGCTGATATCCAAAGCCCCTATTTTCAAGGAAGGAGAGCCTGCGCTTCCATAAAAACGAATGTCATTACCCACCGAATCAACGTTGCTGAACAGATCGAGGATGTTTCCGGCTACGGCGATTCCCTTGACAGGAAAGGAGAGTTCTCCCCCTTCTATAAAAAAGCCGGTAGCCCCGACGGAGAAGTCCCCGGAGATGGAATTGGCGGTATGCATACCCATCACCCCCGTAAGAAGCACGCCTTTTTCAATACTCTGAATCATTTCAGTTCGAGAGTTTGTTCCGTTCTCTATGAAAAAGTTTGAAATTCCAACACGGGGAGGGCTTTTGATTCCTCCGCGCACGGCATTACCGGTAGACACCGCACCGTCTTTTCGAGCGGAGTACGTATCATAGAGGAATGCGTTGAGAAGGCCGTTCTCAACGAGAAGCGTGTTCTGGTGCGGCACACCTTCGGCGTCAAAGGGAGCGGTCGCCATTCCACCCGTCAATGTACCGTCGTCCCTGATGCGGATCAGGCGGGAAAAAAGCTTCTCCCCCTTCCGTCCCGCCAGCATTGATTTGCCCTTCTGGATATTTTCGGCCAGGAATGAGGGGGCCAGCACCTCCAGGATCTCCGTGGCCACGTAATTGTCCAGGACTACCGGGCAGCGCATGGTGGGAATTTTTCTTGCGCCGAGAAGCTCAACCGCCTTTGCGGCCGCGCTGCCGGCTATACTTTCCACCTCTATTCCGGAAAAGAAGTTACTGAAGCCGAAGTCCCAGCCCATCTGGGAGTCTTCACCTTCCTCGGCCACCACGGTAACACTGCAGGAAACGGAGGTGCCCCGATATCGCCCGGCAACACCCAGTGAGTTCCTTATCCACACCTCGTAGCCGGACTCACCGTAGTGCGCCTTCCTTACCCGCCTGACGCGTGGGTCCGAACCCAAGGCCAGCCGCTCCAGGTCCATTGCGCGCCCTATCTTTTCCTGTTCGGTGACTGATGACAACCTTTCATCGTATAGTCCGTCGATGACGGGGTACTCCATGGGAAGAGGAAAGGCGTTATGGGGATCAGGCGTCTGGTTGGTCGCCCCGACAACGGCATTTTCGACCATCCTCGACAAAGCGGAATCGTCCATGCTGGATGAATAGGAAAAACCCATTCCTCCCGACTTCAAAACCCTGATACTGACACCGACCGGGGTTGAGCATTTGAATGTATCTATTTTCTGTTCCTTCACCTCTATGGAGAGGTTTCTGGAAGTCCCGAAAGAAATTTCATAGCCGTCCGGGTGATGGTCCGCCAGCAACTTCTCGACCCTGCCGGTTAATTGTTCGATTTCCATTGTTCTGTTCCCTTATGCTGAAACACTGTTGAATGACAAACTACTCCAGATCCAGAATCATGGCGATTTCGTCGCAGTCGGGGAATTTCACGCAATTGATGCAATCCCGCCACACCTTGTGTGGTAACTCCGACTTGTCCACCACGCGGAAGCCGAATTTGCCGAAAAAATTCGGCTTGTAGGTCAGGCAGAATACCCTTTTCAGCCCAAGTTCACGGGCCTCGGCCAGGCAGGCCTGCACCAGCTTGGTACCCATCCCCTTCCTGCCCATTTCTTCAGCCACGGCGACCGACCTCAGTTCGGCAAGATCATCCCACATGATGTGCAGGGCACACGCACCCAGAAGCCTGCCGCCTTCATCGACCACGTAAAAATCGCGGACCGATTCGTACAGTTCCGAAAGGGAGCGGGAGAGCATTTCTCCCCTGTTTGCATAATATGTCAAAAGTTTCTGAATATCTTTTACGTCCTTTATCCGGGCCTTGCGAAGCATTGCCGTTCCTCCCCATTAACCGTTTTCAAACTGCTCCCCCCGCCTCTTCAATCATCTCTCTGGCGTGCTCGAGGGATTTCTCGCTTATTCTGATGCCGCCGAGCATCCGCGCCATCTCGGAAATGCGCTCATGTCCGTCCAGGTAAGTTACCTGTGTCATGGTACGCCTGTCCTCCACCTTCTTTTCCACCCTGAAATGGCGGTCGGCATAAGCCGCTACCTGGGGAAGGTGCGTGATACACAATACCTGCTGCTTCCGGGCGACCGTTTTCAGCTTCTTTCCCACTATGGCCGATGTAGCGCCCCCGATTCCGCTGTCCACCTCATCAAAAATAAGGGTCGGCACGTCACTTTCGGGATGCACCTGCTTCAGCGCCAGCATGATACGCGACAGTTCTCCACCGGACGCAACGCGTGAAAGGGGTTTCGGCTCTTCACCGGGATTTGATGAGATAAGAAACTCGACTCTCTCCATGCCGGATGACCCGGGTTCGGAAAGTGGCTCGAAAAAAACCTCGAAGAGAGCATTTTTCATTGCCAGGTCGCCAAGCTCCCTTTCCATGGAAGTCTTGAGGGCCTGCGCAGCTTCGCGACGCTTTTTCGTCAGCTCCGCCGCCTTCTCCATGATATTTTTCTCGAGTCCGGATAAGGTCTTCTCCAGTTCGCTTCGGGAATGCTCCCTGTTAGCCAACTGAACCAGTTCAACATCGACCTTTTCCTTGAAGGATAGTATTTCCTCCACCGTAGGAGCATACTTTTTCTTCAGACGGTTTATGAGGTCGAGACGGTCATCCGCCCCCTGAAGTCGATGCGGGTCCGCTTCGATTCTGGCGGAGTAGTCCCGCATGGACAAACCGGCATCCTCAACCTGTATACAGATGCCGCCGAGGGTTTCGACCATGCCTGCAAGGGAGCCGTCGATGGCCGCGATTTCCGCAATATTTGCCCTGGCCTCGTTCAGCAGGCCGAGAACCGCCCTGTCTCCCCCGTACAATGTTTCGAAGGCCGACTGGCTGTTTCGCAACAGCTTATCAGCGTTGGCGAGAAGTTGCCTTTCCCGCAACAGCTCTTCCTCTTCTCCGGGACTGAGTCCGGCCCCGCCAATTTCCGCGGACTGGAATGCAAGGAGGTCCAAACGCCTGTGGGCTTCCCTTTCGCCTTCCTCCAGCTTCTTCATTTCAGCGCGGGTTTTCCCGTACTCGGCAAAAAGGGAGGAGAATTCGGACTGAATCGGTGAGACGCCCCCATACCCGTCGAGGAGCGCCAGATGGTTTCCCGGGCGAACCAGGGTCTGGGATTCGTGCTGCCCGTAGATATTCACCAGAAGGCGGGACACCCCCGAAAGTATGGCGGTGGTGGAAAGCCCTCCGTTCACGTATACCCGGTTTTTGCCGCCGCGGGAAACGACCCTCTTCACCAGCAGCTCGCCGTCGGTATCGATCCCAGTTTCAGCCAGGCGTGCCGCTATATCCGGCTGCCCCGAGAGATCGAACAGGGCCTCGACGACCGCCTCGTCCTCACCGGTACGGATTATCTCCGCGGAACTCCGCGCCCCGAGAATGAGCCCGAGCGCACCGATGATGATCGACTTGCCCGCTCCGGTCTCGCCGGTGAGGACATTCAGTCCAGGCCCGAAGGTAACGTGCAGGCTGTCGATAATAGCGAAATTTTTTATGAACAAGTCTGTCAACATGATTTGTCGCTTCGCTTTGTGCTCACTTCGTGAGCGTTGATGGGTTAATGCGTCCGCTTCGCTCATGGGTTAAAGGGGAAAAACCCTTCAACCCTTCAACCTTTGCCTGCATTTTCACCGTTCTCCCCACTTGAGTTTGTTTCGCAACACCTCGAAATAATCGGTATCGGAGGACATTACCAGTCTGGTCCGGTGCTCGGCACGCCGCACGGTTATTACGTCGCGATACATGAGGTTGACCCCCACCTGCCCGTCTATGGTCAGCATCACGTTTTCCATCATGGAATCGAGGGTAACGGTTATCACCCTTTCGGCCGCAACCACGAGAGGCCGGTTGGTAAGGGTGTGCGGACAGATAGGCGTTATGAGCATGCAGTCGATGGACGGATCAATGATCGGACCGGTAGCTGACAGGGAATAACCGGTGGAACCGGTCGGGCTCGCGACAATCAGGCCGTCGGCCTTGAAGATGGCCAGGAACGAACCGTTCACAAATGCATCAAGCGAAATGATCTTGGCCGGAGCGCCTTTATTTATGACCACATCGTTCAGGGCCTCATGGGTGCAGATTTCTTCCTCTTCACGTGTCAGGGTCACCTTCAGCATCATCCGCTCGGAAATCTTGGAGTCGCCGCGCAGGCAGGACTCGAGCGCCGGGAACAGTCCGTCAAGAGTTATTTCCGTGAGGAAACCCAGACTGCCCAGGTTGACGCCCATGATGGGAACCTCCCTGTCTCCGACCTTGCGGGCAACGGAAATCAAGGTGCCGTCTCCGCCGAGAACCACCACCATGTCGGCACGGGGAGGGATAAGCAGGTCTTCAATGCCGTCGGAACGCTGCAGACCGCGCGCAAGATTCTTTTCAACAAGCGGATTCAGATTGTTGCTTTGAAGCCACTGAATCAGTTCCCCGGCCACCCCCAGGCAGCGCGGATCATTCATTTTCGCAAATATTCCAATATTTTTCACCGGAAATCTCTTTTCTCAGGAATATGCAGTTTTTATCATGAAATCACGGCGATGTCCAACGTTAACACCTTGTTGCCTTGGCAGTCAATTCTCTATATACTGCTCGTATTGCACAGTTTGTTTCAATTGGCTGGGAAAAAGGTAACAATCATGTCAAATCACCATTTTCTGCTGGAAAACAGGACGACGGAAGCCCTTACGGCAGAAAACTTCAGGCGGCTTTTTCTAAGGCACCTGGGATATACCCTCGGCAAGGACAACTATT
>DATEVI010000302.1:0-4110 GCA_035281865.1 Geobacteraceae bacterium
TAAGTGCAATTACTGCGTCGCAAACGTCACTACAGGGTGCGGTAGCCGCAACAGGCAGTCTGTGCTGGTATTGCATAGGGAAAGAATGCCGAATGCTATTTCCGCCGCCATTACTTCCCCTGGTGAGAGTCGGACCGCTGAATGGCATGTACGCAAAAAAAGGCGCTGCGACCAGCGCCCGGATAACATGAAGGAGTCCTTGCCTAGAATGTGTAGCTGACATAGGCCCCTGCGACATTTGCTTCATAGCTGTATTGGTTCGCACCGGTAAAGACGAATTTTGTGCTGTTTTCAGCGGATAGGCCGGCCATGTATGCAGGCGTATTGACAAAATCATCCAGTTTGTACCACTCGTAAAGATAGGCGACACCTACTTTTAATTTTTTTGTCAGGTTGTAGCCGATATCCACCCTGACTTCCTGGTAACGGTTTCTAATCGGCGGCCAAGCTTGAGCGATTGCATTCTGCAGGGTGTCTGACGCAAGATTCGGATTGGTATTGCTGAATTCCGTCTTGGTGAAGGAGAGATTGTAGCTGGTGTTAAGGGTCAGTTTGCCCGGTATGACTTGAACGGTTACGCCGGTTCCCACTGTTTCGGCCTTGTCGTAGATATCGCTGTTCCAGAAATTGCGGGGAAAGTAATTTTGTCCGGCCACGGCGTTATCCTTGGCGGCGGACTGCATTGCCCCCTTGCTGTACTCCTGGACATAGCTTGCATAAAGGGTGACGATATCCGACGGTCTATACGCGACATCTATCGCCCCGGCCAAACTTTCGGAACTTTTCAGACCGAAAGGGTTATTCCCCCCATAATCGTCCTTCAGATACTGCCAGGTGACACCAATCGTCACCGATTGCACGGGGAGAATCGCCAATCTTGCATCCACCCTATGGCGTATCCTGTCTGCCCAGTCAAAGTTGACCTGCCCTACAGCTTCGGGATTCTCCGCCGTATTCCCGGGTTCGTATCCATTCACCGTCCTGTGGGCGTACCTGTAACGCCCGGAAAAAATGACGGCTTTAATCGGCTTGTATAAGAATCCGCCTCCGATGCCTAGCTCATCGGTTGAATTGATACGCAGATTCTCCCTGTCCCATCCTTCCCATCCGCCTTCAACGGTCACCGTGAGAGGTTTGAAGAGGTGGTAGTCAACGACGAGACCTGCATTCTGGCGGGTATAGGAAAGAGGGCTGCTGGGAGCGCCGGCATTGGCGGTGGCGCGGGGGTCATTATTGCCGGTTCGCCAGAATGACTCGCTGAACGCCGCATAGCCGGGGAAGGTAATCGCATCGGACAGGTTGTCATAATCGTAGTAGCGGTATTTGGCGGTCACGGTGAGAGGTTCCACAGGCTTGCAGGTAAACACATAACTCTGGGTAATGGTTCTCACATCGCCGTTCAGGCTGGAATGCCCGGAAGTCGCAAGAACGGTGGCAGGGTCGGTAATGTTGGCAGGGCCGGCAAATGCAGGCACGTTAGTGCCGGAAACTGCCGCATTGAGCGTGTACGGCAGGAACGAATCGTTCTGAAACACCATGCCGTAGCTGACGGTGCCGGTAAATCTGCCATGGATAGCCGGCAACTCGACGGAGCCGGAGAGCGTAATGTCATGGGACTGGCTGCTCGGTACGAGATCGAGCTGACCCATGGTAAAGCGCCCCCTGTTGAAATCACCATTACTGGTATTGGTTGCGCCGGCGAAGTTGCTCGAGGATATCGAGGTAGACCTGTAGGGGTTGTCCCATCTCAACGTGCTGTCCTCATTGTCGAAGTTTGTGAACGTGTACTGGATGTCGGCCAGCCACTCCTTCTTGTAGATACCGGTGCCCACATTCAGCACGGTGGTCCGGTATTGGATCGGCTCCGCCAGTTCCGTCCCGGCGACGAGGAAGAGATCGGATATGTGGGGGCCTCCGGGAATCTGAGGGTAACGCTCGTAGTCGCCGATTGTGATTACCCTTGTCCCCGTTTTTTTCTCATTGGTCACCCTTGCCCAGCTCTTGATGTCGTCAGTAAAGTTATAACCCACGGAAAAGCCGGCTTTCTCCCTCTTAAACGCGAAGACTGTCGTGTTGGTGTTGGCCAGCAGATCCGTGGTAATGGCCTGTTGGGCTGCATCCTGGGGATTAGGAGCCAGCGGATTGGTCCCCCTCGCAGGGGTGAGCAGCTCATTCGCCTGCATATCCTGCTGGATCTGATTTGCAATCGTCAGATTGTCTGTCCCTGCCCCGGACAGAATCAGCGTCCCGGTCGCGTAATTATGGGGGATGCTGTCATAAAAGAGCTCGATACCGAACTTGCCGTACTGCCCACCCTGCAGCCGGTAGAATTCGTCACTCAGCGCCGGATGCATCACCTTGAGGTCCAGATAGTAGGGGATTGTGTTGCCGTCAATCCTGAGGCGAAGATCCTGAAGCACGACGCCGTTCTGCACGTCGCGGTACTCTTCGAACTTTTGCTCCGAGCCGTTGACGTACTTCTGCTGGACGGCCACATTGCTCTCGCCGCTGAGGGTTGCCTTACCCCCCATGATGTCCATATCCGCATGCACGGTGCCGACTGCTCCCAAACCCGACAGGAAGATTGTCAGCGCCACAAGTTTAGAGCCTTTTCGCTTCATAATGCTACCCCCTTTCGGTTGTACCCGATATCTCACCTTACCGTTGCAGGATCGCTCCCGACGGGTGATTGGAGCCGTGCACCATCGGATGGCAGTTCAGACAGCCCCGATTGAATACTAAGACAGAGTTGGTTGCCAGGGCGGCCGTCTGATGACGACCCTGCATATGGCACTGCTGGCAGAGACGGGGGACCATGGTAACCAGCATCTTGTTATGTGAAGAGCCGTGGGCGCTGTGACAGGTCGTGCATTCTTCCTTGACCGGCGAATGCTCCCAGAGAAGCGGCGCTCTTTTTTCGGCGTGGCATTCGTAACACTTGTCGTTGAAAGACCTGGCGTCAATCAGCTTCTCGGACATGGCTCCGTGAGGGTTGTGGCAGGAGGAGCAGGTCATTTTCCCTTCAGTGGTTGGAGTGGAGGAATCCCGCATGGGATGTTTAGAGCGCTTGAACATGTCTGCACGGACATCGAGATGACAACTCCAGCACAGCTCATTTTCAAGTTTATTGGCCAATAGCCTGTCGTTACCGCCATGGATCTTGTGGCAGGCGACACAGGAAATTTGCTGGCTTTCGTGTATGCTGCCGTGCCACAGCACCTGCTTCTTGTCCTTGCTATGACATTTGAGGCATGAGGCCGAGACTGCTTCATAGTCGGTCTTGGCCGGATTGATGATGGCCGCCGTGTCCCCTGCCTCCACATGACCGCTTGCCGGACCATGACAGGATTCGCAGCCGGCATCCTTGAAGCCGTATTCACCCGCCTTGGCATGGATGTTCGTGGAAAAAGCCTTGGCAAGATCGGGATGACATTCCTTGCACTTTTCGCTGCCGACATAACTCCCATCGGTAGCAAAAGCCATTGCTCCCACCAGCAGGAGACACCCTGCCAGAGCCGACAACAAAAACCCTTTGTTGGCAATATCTCTATTTGCCATCAATGGACCCTCCTTTCCTGAATCGAATTTCCCGCACACGGCAGGCGCGGAAGAAATTTCATTTCAATCACAATGAGATGCATCCAACGGCGATATGAAGGAATAGTGCCACTTTTTTACAATTTTTCAAGAACCCTCCGTCTTGGCTGATGTATACATTGAAGTGTCCCGCGCTATGTTCAAAAACCCCCTTTCTCCGCTCCGTTATATAGTGCCGTCACATTTTAGGCGTGAACTGAGCCAGCTCGTAAATCCCGAGTTGCTTCTCCAGGAAAGCCACCTCGTCCACGATTTTCCCAAAGCCCCCTTCGCCGAATAGCTCATGCTCCTTATCCTCGAACCTTTCACCCACGTTCTTGTATTCCTTGTCGGAGACAACGGAGCGGAGGGCCGGGAAGAGCACGGTGTCCTCGCGGGCGGCATGGGGTCTGTATAAGCGGATGAATGCGCGAATGGCCTCGCCGAGTCTTTGTCGCGACTTCGGGTTTAAGAGCGTGGCGGGTGATGATTCCTTCATGATAGCATCGGTGACGCGCCTTCCCGCTTTGTGCT
>DATEVI010000303.1:0-8438 GCA_035281865.1 Geobacteraceae bacterium
TTTACAGTCAGGCAAATGCAGAAAAATGCGCGAGGATTTCAAAGGCCATTTCCCCCTAAAGTGAAGTTGAATTACCATACTGTCAACCCGGAGCAATTAATCCTTTGCGTCATATAAAAAAGGTAAAACGTTTTAAGCAAGCACGAGGCCATTTTCACATAAAATAATTAAAAAAGTTTCCGGCAGTACTTCCTGTTAAACACATAAAGACATGATCAGCGTTCTTAATCGGGGAATGTATGCCTAAGTGGTCGTGAATTAAAAAGAATATGCAGTCAAGCCATCTCTTCGACCAAGTGTAAACATGCTGATCTTTCTTCACCAAGCGGGATTATATAACCATTTTATAATTAAGTAGCGGTTTGAAATTGTTCATGATGTTCTATGAAGGTGTTCAAATTAGAAACATAAAGCTGTAAACATTAAGAATAACATTGGCAATTTTTTCCGGTAATGGCTAGTGTCGATGTTAGAATGCTTGACTTGTTTTTTACTTGAAGTAGTATCATCAAAGCTAAACAAAACTTATTATTTTCCGATAAGAGTAAAGCCGGGGTAACCCGGTGACGCAAAGCCTATGGGTCCTCCACAGAGGATAGCCGGGATGCCGAAGAAAGTATTCAAGCAATACACCCCCATCTTCGGCATCAGGATGGGGGTGTTGTTTTTTCGCCGACATGGCGGCTAAGGCCCTTTGAGCCGATGAAAGGATCGAATATATGAACTACACTATCCTGCTTGTCGATGACGTTCAGATGTTCCTGGAAATTCAGAAAGAATATCTTCAAGACTCACAAGTAAATATCCTGACAGCCAGAGATGGCTTGGAGGCGCTGGAAGTTATAAGGACCGAGCGGCCGGATCTCGTGTTTATGGATGTACAGATGCCCGGAATGGACGGGTTGACATGCTGCCAAACGGTCAAATCAGACTCGACTAACGCTATGATTCCCATAGTGCTGACATCATCTTCACAGTCTAAAGACGACGTGGAACGATATTATTCAAACAGATGCGATTGTTTTATCTCCAAGCCTTATGGCAGAGACTTATTTATGGAGGTAGCGCGAAAATATTTGTGCAATATCGACAGAAGGAACAAACGCGTACCATGCAGATTAAATGCGGAGATTTATATCAACAATGATTTAGTTCCATGCACCACATATAATATCAGCGTAGACGGCGCATACATAGTAACCGACTGCCAAGCCATCCCCGGCAATGTTGTCAAAATTTCCTTTACCCTGCCGGATGGGCTTAAAATCGACTGTCAAGGAAGGATTGCCTGGGTGAACAGAAGCACTCCGGGCCTACCTCTCGGATTCGGGATGAAATTCGCGCTGATGCCCAAAGCCGCAACGGAAGCGCTCAAGAAATTCGTTTATGATGACAATTGATCAATACTCCCCAAAGAAGCCGGGATCGAAACGCTTTCGCGGATAAATCGGGACGTCAACCATGCAAAACAGCTCTTCCACAAATCAGGCTATGGAACAAAATGTCAATGCTTTGATAGTTGTTGTCGATGACGACCAGTTCATGCGGGTGTACCTGCGGGACTTGCTGAACACGGCAGGGTTCAGAGTGGTTACTGCTACCGATGGTATAACCGCCTTGAATATCTTCACTTCCCAACAACCCGATCTTATGCTCCTTGATTTCAACATGCCTGAAATGGATGGTTTTCAGACGTGCCGGGAGATACGTCTCTATCCCAATGGAAAACTTACGCCGATTCTCATGGTCACTTCCGTGGACGACGAGGAATCGATTCAGCAGGCGTTTGAAGCAGGGGCTACCGACTTCATTACGAAACCGGTCAAGCCGGGGATTCTCATTCACAGAATCCGCCATATACTGCGATCCACAAGAAGCACCATAAGACTAGCAAAAGACAAGGTCAGACTGGATATAATGCAGCGGATCGCCAGACTGTCGGATTGGGAATGGAACCCCACAAACGACGAGTTCTGTATCTCGGGGAACATCCTGCGGCTGCTGGGTATCTCCGACGGAAGCACCATCAACTCATTTGAAGGCTTTCTCTCCATTTTCCCATATCATGACAGGGGACGGGTCGTCTCAACCCTGAAGGCGGCCTTTCACTGCAAATCGACCTGCCTCTTCGAATTTCAAATTCCCGGCCATGATTTATCGTCATCCATGTTCCGCCTGCACGGGCAGGTGATCTCTGAAACTCCGGAAACCACCGGGATAATGGTCGGCACCATCCAGGATGTTACCGAGATAAGATTGGCTGAAGACAGGACTTTGATGCTCAAACAGGCTATTGAATGTCTGCCGATAGGAATAACCCTGGTTGACAGGAATGGAAAAATAATCTACGTGAACCCCGCCGAAGCGGAGATCCACGGTTATTCGGCGGAAGAACTCATCGGCGCTGAAGCCAGGAAAATGGCTGATCACAGACTGAGGAAACCTTTTCTTCCCGAACAACTGGAGAGTTTCGGTACATGGAGCAGGGAAAGCGTAAATATCAGGAAAAACGGTCAGGAATTCCCGGTGCAACTTACCTCTGTCGTCGTAAAAAACTCGGATGGCGAAAATTTGGGTATGGTTACTACCTGCGAAGACATAACCACGAGAAAAAATGCAGAGAAAAAAATCCACCACCTCGCCTACTTTGATTCATTGACCGGACTTCCCAATCGCCGAATGTTCCAGGACCGGTTGAACCATGCTCTTGCCCTGGCTCATCGTGAAAACCGCCGAGTCTGTCTCCTCTTCCTCGATCTCGACAAATTCAAAGACGTAAACGACACCCAGGGGCATCGTTTTGGCGACAGCCTTCTCCAGGCAGTTGCGACACGCCTGCACGGCAACATGCGTGAATCCGACACCCTGGCGAGGGTTGGAGGCGACGAATTTGTTATCATACTGACATCGGTTTGCGACCAGGAAAACGCTGCGACCGCGGCCGGAAGGATACTTTCATTATTTGCGGAACCGTTTGCCATAGAAGGGCGACTGACATACAGCAGCGCAAGCATCGGTATCGCCATGTATCCCGATGACGGCCTGGACAACGAAACTCTTCTCAAGTGCGCCGACAATGCCATGTACCATGCAAAAAACGAAGGAAGGTCCCATTATCGATTTTACTCCGCGGAAATTCATCAAAAAATGATGCGACGCGTTGCCATCGAAAACGGTCTTCGTTATGGATTGGAAAGAAGAGAATTCTTTTTGCATTATCAGCCTCAATGGGACCTTGAAACGGCCGGGATAACCGGAGTAGAAGTCCTATTGCGTTGGCAAAGCCAGGATTTTGGTCTCATGCCACCGGCGGAATTTATAACTCTGACGGAAGATTCCGGCCTTATTTGCGAGTTGGGCGAATGGATTCTGCATACAGCCTGTATGCAGACAATTCAATGGGCATTGACCGGGCATAAACCGTTAAAGGTTGCCATAAATATTTCAGGGCAACAATTGAGACAGCCTGGTTTTCTGAAAATGGTTGAGAAAATAATTCGTGGAACAGGAATTGATCCGGAAGTCATCGAGCTTGAATTTACAGAAAGCGTTTTAATGGATCACGCAGACAGAAATATCCAGATACTTCGAAACCTCAAAAAAATGGGAATGCAGTTAAGCGTAGATGATTTTGGTACCGGTTATTCGTCGTTAAGTTATTTGAAAAATTTTCCGATCGACAAAATAAAAATCGACCGGTCCTTCATTAAGGATGTAACCGAAAGCACTGACAACCTGATGATTGTGAAGGCCATTATTTCGTTGGCTGAAAGTTTGAATCTGAAGGTTATTGCGGAGGGTGTGGAAAACCGCGAACAACTGGATATTTTGAAGAAGCTAGGCTGTCATGAAGTCCAGGGATTTTACCTTGCCGAACCCATGTGCTTGGAAAACCTCACCGAAATGTTGGGGTGCAGACATGCAAAGATCTTGAATAATTGTTTAAGCAACGAGCAAGTGTGTTAAAACAGAAGAAGCAACCAGTGAAGGCATCGGTCTCCCACGGGAATGAGTGCTGAAGAAAATTGCAAGCATACTTTACATGGATGATTACATGTATAGTGGTGCATGAAACATAAAGGAGGAACCGTTTATGACTCCGAACAGACCGGAAACATACGATATCACCAGTTCCACGTTGAAAGTTTTGTTCATCGGTCTGCTTATTGCCGCCGGCTTCTGGACAATCCGTCCCTTTCTGACTCCGTTGATCTGGGCAATTATCATTGTCGTGGCCACTTGGCCTGCCATGCTGAAGGTGCAGGCGCTTCTGCGGGGAAGGCGTTGGGCGGCAGTGGTGGTGATGTCTGTCGGCCTTTTGATGTTACTCGTTATTCCCCTCTCGCTTGCCATTACAACCATCGTCGAAAAATCAGACGAGATCGTGGACTGGATCAGATCATTGTCCACATTGACCCTTGCCTCTCCACCTCGATGGCTCATCAATATTCCCGTTTTAGGTCATAAACTTGCCGACAAATGGCAACAGCTTGCTTCCATTAGCTCCCAGGAGCTGTCGGCAAGACTCGTTCCCTACTCGAACAAAATCATTACCTGGTTCGTGAGCCAGGCCGGAAGCGTCGGTATGATGCTTTTCCATTTCCTTCTTACCGTGATCATAGCCGCAATTCTGTATGCGAGTGGCGAAACGGCCTCCAGAGCCACATTCAGCCTTGCCCGACGCCTTGCGGGTCACCATGGTGAGAATACCCTGGTGCTTGCTGCAAAGGCTATTCGGGGAGTCGCCCTTGGGGTGGTATTGACTGCGCTGATCCAGTCCGTACTGGGAGGCATCGGCCTTGCCATCGTCGGCATACCGGCAACCATGCTTCTTACCGGGGTCATGTTCCTGCTCTGCATAGCACAGCTCGGTCCCGCACTGGTCTTGATCCCTGCTGTTGTCTGGCTGTACTGGTCGGGACAGACGCTTTGGGGGACAGTGCTGCTTCCCTTTGTGATCGTTGCCTGCACCATAGACAATTTTATTCGTCCTTATTTAATAAGAAAGGGAGCGGAACTGCCTCTTATCCTGATCTTTGCCGGCGTAATCGGAGGACTCATCGCTTTCGGCATCATCGGACTTTTCATCGGTCCGGTTATACTTGCGGTTATTTATACGTTGCTTCAGGCATGGGTTGTCGAGAATGAATGACAATAGGCTGATCAATACCATTGATCAGCCTATATCGAAAGTCCACAGCCAGCTACCTGTAACAACAGGTCATTTCCAGGCAAGACAGTTAACTTGCCCTACCAGTACTGCAAAACCATAAATTTTTTGGTACTGCTTGACCGAAACAAAGCCTCCTTTCCGATTTCTATTAAGGCCTTTGTTCAAGGCCTGATATAATTATCGGCTCTGTCACCAAAAATTCAAGCGGCAAAACGATTATTTTCCTGTAATTTGCAGAGGTTAAAACATGGCTGATTGATGAAGGCCATGTTAATAAATCCTGGTTCGCCCTATCTTATATGCTTCACCCACATAGTTCGATCTCTACCCTGCAGCAGTCTGCCTGTCAAGAACCTCGCGTACCTTTTGCAAAAGTATAGTCTGAGTAAGAGGTTTTGAAACGAAATTCAGGTTTTCTTCGAGAATCCCTCTTCTGTTCAAGATGTCGTCAGTATAACCGCTCATGAAAATGGCTTCTGTGTCCGGTTGTATCTTTTTTATTTCATCGTAGACTTCTTTCCCGTTCTTTTTGGGCATTATAACATCGAGGATAAGGAGCTTTATCGCCCCATTGCTTACCCCATGTTTCTCTATCGCATCCACCCCATCTTCAGCTACCACCACCGTGTAACCGAATTCTTCAAGCATAGACTTTACAAGACCTCTTACCATAGGTTCATCCTCGGCCAGCAGGACTGTTTCCGAACCGCGCGGTGGTGCTTCCATCTCGAATTTCTCTGTTTTTTCGGTCTCGCCATTGATTGCCGGCAGATATATCTTAAAAGTTGTCCCCTCCCCCAGCTCACTGTAGACATTAATATAGCCGTTATGCTGCTTGATGATCCCGTAAACAATTGACAATCCCAGACCGGTACCTTTCCCGACGTCCTTCGTGGTATAAAATGGCTCGAATACCCTTTCCCGTGCCTGTGCATCGATACCGACGCCGGTATCTGAAACAGAAATACGAACATATGTTCCCGGTTCCCCATACCCATGTGTTCGTATGAACTCCTCATCAAGATTAGTCAGTTCGGTGCTTATGGTCAGATATCCACCTTGCGGCATTGCATCACGCGCATTGGTGACAAGGTTCATAATGACCTGCTCAACCTGTATTGTATCGGCCCGCACGATACAATCTCCGCCCGTGACAACGCGAAGCTCAATGTCCTCAGGCACCAGTCTCGAAAGCAGTTTCTGCGCTTTTTCGATAATCTCGTTCACCTTGACCAATTTCAGATCTACAATATGTTTTCTGCTGAAGGCAAGCAAACTGCGGGTCAGACTGGCTGCTCTTTCCGCCGAGGAAACAATATTACCGGCATATTTTCCCAACGGTTCATCTTTGCCGATCTTCATTTGCAGCAGATTGCCGTATCCGATTATTGCAGTCAGTATGTTATTGAAGTCGTGGGCCACCCCGCCGGCAAGCTGCCCCACCGCGTCCATCTTCTGGGCGTGGCGAAGTTGCTCTTCAAGGTGCTTGCGATCGGTAATGTCCTGGAAATTTTCGACTATGATTTGTCTGTTGCCGGCAGGGATTCTTCTGGCACTCTTGATGATCGGCACACGCTTGCCGTCTTTTCCTTTCACGGCCGTTTCATCGTTGTCGATGCGCTCCTTGCCAAGGTCGAAGATGGGACACAGATGCGGTCCCTTCGGACAGATGATGCCGCAAAGCTGCCCGACGAGTTCCTCCCTGGTGAAACCGGTCACGGCACAAAGGACATCGTTAACGTCTTCGATGATGTATTGATCATTAACCGTGAAACTTCCGCCAGGAAGATTATCATACAAAGAACGCCATTTTTCTTCGGCCAGCTTGCGTTCGGTAACATCTTCAAGTGTCTCCATGGCTCCCATAAGATTACCCTTGGTATCCCTGAGCACCTCCTCGGCCTGCCTCCGCTCCTTTAACTCCTGGGACAGTTCCAGGTTCTTCAGGCCCATTCCCGCCAACATCTGCGCCAAACTCCGGCAGAAGTCCATTGTGTTGTGAATCTGTTCCCGGGTGAAAATCGGGACCCTGGTCAGGGCATTCAGATATTTCTCCTCGTCAAATCCGAATTCCCTTGCCTGTGACCTGAAATATTCGATATCCGGTTTCTCGTCATCGTAAAAAAACTGTCCCGTAAAGAATGCGGCCACTTGTTCCCCGGCAATAATTATCGGCACGGCTTCGTTCCGCAAACCGTTCTTGCACATGTAATTCAGGTATTCTCCAGTCAAGTTGGACAAATGTTCCATTATACATGCATTACTTTCTCGACAGCGTGCACTTGTGCGAGGATGGACCCGGTGGAAGCAGGTACATATGTCTTGCCGGCCGGCGGCCGCCAGGATTTCCCCTCTTTCATCCAAAATGGCGGAACTTATGCCCGTGGTCCTGTAATGGGCCGCCAACAGGCGTTGTATCTGTTCAATATCAACAAGTTGAGCAAAGATCAATTTCGACATTTCATCCTACCCGTCAGCTTCATCGGAATGAATCCGTATGTTATTTTAAATTGTGACTGCACCTGTTTGATTTCTTCCCTGTCCGGCAAACAAAGTGTGACAATAAACAAACTAATTGTTTCTTAGCTGTTTGCACATCCGGTCCTACAAGCAAGTCGTGGGCCAGCTCACCAATTGCCGTGGCGATTTAATTGGACTGAGGCACGCGTCGCCTTCACACCCCTTTTAGACCTCTGTAATCTCTTTACCAACAATACGGTGATCGCCGGAAGTGGCATCTGAAAGGTCGATAATGTTCCATTATTGGCAATCAGCACAGTCATTGTCGTTATAGGTGGGGTGGTGCCCGATTCGCGGGAGCGGGAGACCATGGTATGTCTGGCATATTGATTTCACCACACCCCTGAAACAGACGAAGGCCATATCCGAGATCCGAATATGGCCTTGTCTCCTTGTGCTAATTTTCATTATTGGCCGGCAGGGGTTTCAATGCTATGGGACGACTGCAACCCCCTGAGGCGCGGGTCCGACGGCAATGGGTTGGGGTAATACCGTGTTGGCGTCGTTGGTGGTATCGATAACGGAGACATTGTCGCTACCGCTGTTGGCAACGTAGACCCGGTTTGTAGCGGCATTCACCGCAATCCCCCGCGGCGCGACACCAACGGCAATGTCCTGAGGAAACAGTGTGTTGGCGTCGTTGGTCGTATCGATGACGGAGACGGTGCCGCTGCCGCTGTTCGCCACGTAAACCCGGTTGGTCGTCGCATTCACCGCGATCCCCTGCGGTGAAGTTCCGGTTCCA
>DATEVI010000304.1:0-5920 GCA_035281865.1 Geobacteraceae bacterium
GACAATTATGCTTACCTGTTCTGAAACGATACCGTTATTGTGCCCGTTGCTGCCCAGCATCCTCAGAACCACAAACAGGTAATCGCCGAAATCTTCCAGCTTCGGCCGCTGGTCCGTATTCAGAATATCTTCGAGCACCAGAGGGTGAAAACCGTAGCATTCGCCGATTTTTTCCACCAGTTCGACCTGGTGTACCAGATCCACGTCTATCCATGTAACCGTCTTCTCGTTTTTCAAGGTAAGACATTCCCGGATCTGGCTGGTGGTCTTCTCGTAGCAATGACTCTCGTCGTAGTCTATTACCGAAATATTTGCCTGTTCAGCCCTCTTGTCGCCTATATAGACAAGTGATCCGGGAGGCAGCCCGGCCTTTACCGATCTTTTCTTGACGAGTTTTGCCATCACACCCTTTCATACGGCTCGAAGAGCCTTTTGAATTCATCCAGTGCAAAACGGTCGGTCATCCCGGCTATGTAATCGCAGACGACCCTTTCTCTTCCGGAAATATCCATTTTTTTCTGGTACTTGCGCGGAAGAAGCGTCGGGTGCTTGATGTAGGTTTCGAAGAGCTCCGACAGATACCGTTCCGCCTTTACCCGCATTCTCTCGACCTTATAGTGCCTGTAGAGATTATCCTTCAGAAACTTCTTAAGCAGCCTGTTTTTTTCCGCAACCTCCGGACTGAAGCAGACGACCTGCCTGTTGATTCGCCGCAAATCGTCAATGCTGCCTATGGCAAACCTGGAAATATTTTCCATGGTTGTCTCACTAAGGTCCTTGATGAGGAGTCCTATTAGCGCGCTGATAGTCTGATGCTTTTTTCTGCCGGAATCTATGCCGGGATACTTTGCCCCGACCGACTCGCTTACATCCCGCCACAATTGGACATTTTCCATTTGGCTGGATGTGATGAGGCCGGATTTGAGACCGTCGTCTATGTCATGATTATTGTATGCGATCTCGTCGGCGTAATTTATGAGCTGCGCTTCTATCGTGGGGACAGTTCCCGGGAGAAATTCGGCGATGATATCGGCGGGGTGGTCATAGGGAGATGAGTGCTTGATGATACCTTCCCTGGTTTCCCATGACAGGTTAAGGCCGTTGAAGCCGGGGTAGCGCTCCTCCAGTTCGTCGACGACGCGAAGGGACTGAAGGTTATGCTCGAAACCTCCATACCCCTCCATGAGACGGTTCAAAACGTCCTCTCCTGTGTGACCGAACGGCGTATGGCCGAGGTCGTGGGCGAGTGCCATGGCCTCGGTCAGTTCTTCGTTCAACCGGAGTCGGCGGGCTATCGCTTTTCCTATCTGGGCCACCTCGAGGGAATGGGTGAGCCGGGTCCGATAGTAATCTCCCTCGTGATTAACGAAAACCTGGGTCTTGTATTCAAGCCTGCGGAAAGCAGCGCAGTGGATTATCCGGTCCCGGTCCCTCTCGAACGCAGGCCGGTCGTCCTTGAAGTCCTCGTGGTGCTTCCGCCCCTTCGATTGCGAGCTTTTCGCCGCATACCCGGCCAGGTCGGGTCTCTCGTAAGAAATGGTATCGTTCACGACAAAAAAACCTCCTTTTTCGTGCGACGTGCAAGGCAAAATCATTTATCCTGCTATCTGTCCGTCTCGGGTCTTGGGTCTCACACCTCACACGTCTCACGCCGCCATTAGACCCCGCGTTATACGGGCTGTCAACCACAAAGTTGGCCTTGACTGCCAGAAGCCTATCATGATAGGTTTTATATCATTTTTCTCCACAATTCCCGTTTTGAAGCGATCCGTCCATGCATAAGCATCTCTTGGAAAGAGTACCTGAAAAAGTACGTAAAATCATCGGCGGGAAGAGCCCGATCTGCCTGCTCAGCGGCAAAGATGTGTTCACCGGCCTCAAGGACGAAAAACTGATCGTCATGGGCTGCAACCCGAGAATAAAACACGCCATACCGGGCATCATGAAAGCCGCCGAAGAGTTGGACGCCGTCGTAGCTTTCGAGCTGACGAAAACGGAGGGTGGCCTGGACGGCGGTTATACCGGACAGACCCCTGATATTTTCTGCGCCACGATTTTTGAATACGCCCACCAATACAACTTTACCAAACCGTTTGTAATCCACGGCGATCATATTACCATCCGAAACCGGGAACCCGAGGAATTTTCCGCCGCTGCAAGTCTTGCCCAGGCCCAGATCGAGGCCGGTTTCACATCCTTTGCCTTCGATGCCTCCTTCAACCCTCTTCCGCAAAATATCGACATCGTGGTCAGACTCGCAAAGCAGGTAGCGGAGCATGCATACGGGCTGGAACTGGAACTGGGTGAAGCCCAGCAAGAAGGGGAAGTTCCACCGCTGACAACGGTCGAGGAAACCGAGGCCTTCCTTTACGGTGTGGAAAAACATGGTGTCTCACCCCAACTCCTTGCCATCAACAACGGTTCAAAGCGCGGCAATTATCTGGAAGGCGAGGTCGTTCGAATCGATCTTGCAAGGACCCTGCAGGTATACAAGGCCGCCGTTGCCCACGGCCTGTCCGGGCTTGTTCAGCACGGCATAACGGGGACACCCCTCCACCTCGTCGGCAAGCTGGCAGGATATGGTATCCGGAAAGGTAATATCGGCACCCTGTGGCAGAATGTGGCCCATGCCGGACTGCCTCTCGAGCTGATGGATGCCATGCGGCGCTGGGCGCGTGAAAACAACAGGGACATCAAGTACGCCACTCGAGTATTCAAGGACGAGATCGATAACATTCCGGAATATAATGCCCGGCAGATTCATGATATGGCATACCGTGAAGCCCGGGAATTCCTCACCGCCTTCTATGCGAAGGGCAGCGCCACTAAACTGGCCAACGCGCTGTCACACCATTGAGAGTAATAGCCGGGACCGCAAAAGGTCGCAGACTCTTTTCACCCCAAGGGTCCAGGATCAGACCCACGTCGGACAGGGTTAAAGAAGCCGTGTTCAGCATCATTTCCGCTGTCGCTGGAACCTTCCCTGCCTGTTCGGTACTTGACATCTTCGCGGGCACCGGCAACCTGGGAATCGAGGCCCTCAGCCGTGGAGCGGAAAGGGCCGTTTTTGTCGACAATCATCGAGACTCCATTGATCTGGTGAAGAAGAATCTCCAGCTGACCGGTTTTCTGGACAGAAGCACCGTAATCTTCAGAGACGCCGTCGCCGCCCTGAAAACCCTGGAAGATACGGGCAACCAGTTCGGTCTCGTCTTTATCGATCCACCCTATTACAAAGATTTGCAGGAGAAGGTGCTGGAATTCCTCTCGACTTCGAACCTGCTCGACGACGATTCACTCGTGATCGTCGAACATTCCTCAAAAGAAACGATCAGGAAAAATTTCGGCCCGCTTCAGGAATTTGACGGAAGAAACTATGGCGACACCGCCGTGGCGTTCTATACTCTCACAGACAGGGGCAAACCATGACCAGAAAGATAGCCGTCTACCCCGGGTCATTCGACCCCATCACCTTCGGCCACCTGGATATCATCAACCGGGCCTTGAAAATTTTCGATGAAATTGTCATCGCCGTCGCCCGCAATGAGAAGAAAAACCCCCTGTTCAGCGTCGAAGAACGAGTCGATTTGATCAAGTCGGTAATGCACGGTAACGCCCGGGCAAAAGTTGACACTTTTGACGGTCTTCTGATAGACTACGTGCGCAGTTGCAACGCACAAGCCATAATACGGGGACTCAGAGCAGTCTCCGACTTTGAATACGAGCTTCAGATGGCCCAAATCAACAGGAGCATCTCCAAGGAAGTCGAGACCGTTTTTCTGATGACGTCGGTATTTTTCAGCTTTCTCTCTTCCTCCATTGTAAAAGAGGTGAGCTCCCTGAACGGCCCCGTTGACGGTCTGGTACCCCCCGTGGTCAAAAAGGCTCTGGATGCCAAATTCAAAAAGTAGCCGAATCTGACCGCCATTTCTTCAAATCAACAAATTCCCGAGGGCCCGGCGGGCCCTGACACTGTAAAGGAGACGTGCATGAAACTGGCAGATCGCGTAAACAAGATCCAGCCATCCCCTACCCTGGCAATCGATGCCAAGGCCAAGGCCCTCAAGGCACAGGGTATCGACATCGTTGGCTTTGGTGCGGGGGAACCGGATTTTGATACGCCGGACAATATAAAAGAAGCGGCCAAGAGGGCTATTGACGCGGGATTCACCCGATATACTCCGGTCGGCGGCACCGACGAGCTGAAAGATGCCATTATCGCCAAACTGAAGAAGGACAACGGACTGGATTACACAAGGGCCCAGATATCCGTGGCCTGCGGCGCCAAGCACTCCCTGTACAACATATCCCAGGCGCTCATCCAGGAAGGCGACGAAGTGATCATCCCTTCTCCGTACTGGGTCTCCTACCCGGACCAGGTAGTTCTGGCGGGCGGGAAACCCGTTTTCATCGAAACCGACGAGAGCACCGCATTCAAAATAACGCCGGAAATGCTTGAAAAGGCAATAACCAAAAACACCAGGGCGCTGATCCTCAACTCGCCATGCAACCCTACCGGCGCCTCTTACGGTCAAGCTGAACTCCAGGCACTGGGCGAAGTGTGTCTGAAGCACGATTTCGTAATCATAACTGATGACATTTATGAAAGACTGATTTACGACAATCTCTCTTTTTGCAACATCGCAACTGTAATGCCCTCTCTGAAGCAGAGGGTGATCGTGGTGAACGGCGTTTCAAAGACGTATGCAATGACCGGCTGGCGAATCGGATACACCGCCGGTCCTGAAGAAGTAATCTGCGCCATGACGAAAATGCAGTCACAGTCTACCTCCAACCCGAGTTCAATCGCACAGAAGGCGGCCGTGGAAGCATTGAACGGACCCCAGGATGCGGTTGCGAAAATGGTCGTGGAATTCGAAAAGAGGCGAACCTATATCGTCGAACGCCTGAACGCCATACCGGGAGTATCCTGCCTCACGCCGAACGGCGCGTTTTACGCCTTCCCGAACATTTCACGGATATTCGGAAAGAGTCATGGAACAACGACGATCAGCAACTCGTCGGATTTTGCCGCCTACCTTCTGGAACAGGCCAAGGTGGCCCTTGTCCCCGGAATAGCCTTCGGCGCCGACAACTATGTCAGACTCTCCTATGCAACCGGCATGGAGACCATCAAGAAGGGTATCGACCGGATAGAAGAAGCGGTCTTGAACCTGAAATAATCTCTATTTTCCCCTCACCCGGCCTTCGGCCACCCTCTCCCTAATGGAGAGGGAACTATTTCCACACCTTCTCCATTAGGGAGAAGGTGCCCCGAAGGGGCGGATGAGGGGATTGGCTGTAGATCGACTTTGACCGGCTTTTTTATAACATCGGAGAAACGAATATGATTACAAAAGACATGACCATCGGTGAAATCGTCCGTCTCTATCCGCAGACGCTGGAAGTCTTCAGCAGATTCGGGCTCGACTGCTTTGAGTGCCAAGTGGCGGAATTCGAACAACTCGAACACGGAGCCGGAGTTCATAAGGTGGATGTGGACAAACTCCTCGTAGAGTTGAACCGCATGATAGGCGAGTAAGAGCCCGACTCATGCAAATACGACAAAAAGGGCGGTTTCCTTTGCGGGGCCGCCCTTCTTTTGTACCCGCATTTCTGCTCAATCCCCGCGAAATACCGATTCCTCCCTTATTGCCTGACCGCTAACCGCCCCGTTTATTTCTGTGTTAAACTACATAAAAGCCCAGCAGTGTCCGGTTTGGAATTTGCACTTCGATTAATATGCATGAAACCATTGTCTTGCACCCTCCCCCAACCCCTCCCATCGAAGGGAGGGGGGCTTTTAATTCCCTCTCCCCTTGTGGGAGAGTGCTAGGGAGAGGGGAAAATCTCGCGTGCACACAGGTTGCCGGGCTATGCAGGATCTGACACGATCTTTACAAACATTTCGACCCCCTGA
>DATEVI010000305.1:0-11879 GCA_035281865.1 Geobacteraceae bacterium
CTGCATGCCTTTGACTACGGCGAGCAATGCGATGATGATAACCAGGCCAAGGATGGCAAGGAAAATACGCTTCTTCATAGCTGGATGGCTCCTGTGAAGGTTTAGGGATATTTCTCCATAAGTGTCTATGTGTTCGCTTCGCTCATTTGCCCACTGCGTGGGCGTTTAAGCGTTGATGAGTCCGCTTCGCTCAAGGGGTAACGGGGTTGCTTCAACCCCTTGACTTCTCCGCTTTACTCGCTTTTCCGCATCTCCGCACTACCGCGGTTCCACCACCCTCCGCCCAAGGCCTGAAACAGGGCAGCTGTATCGGCAAAACGCGCAGCCTGCGCCTGAACGAGACTTATCCGTGCCTGCTGGTACTGTCGAACCGCGACGAGCATTGAAAGGTATCGCACGGCGCCGAGGTTGAACTGGCTCTGCGTGATATCAAGTGCCTCGCGCGCAGTCGTCTCTGCGTCAACCTGTGTTTTGAGCGCCCGTGCATCCGTTTCCAGTGCCCGCAAGACATCAGCCACGTTCTGAAAAGCCTGCAGGACAGTCTGTCGATACTGGGCCAACGCCTGATCGTATGCGGCAATGGCGGCGCGGCGCCTTGCGGTGAGCTCACCGCCTCGGAAGATGGGCTGGAGCAGCCCCGCTCCGAGGCTCCAGATCGAGGTTCCGCCGGCGAACAGGTTTTGTATCTGGGTCGCCTCCGAACCCAGGCTTGCGGTCAGGGTGATCTGCGGATACAAATTAGCGGTCGCCACCCCGATTTGAGCGGATGCGGCATGCAGCAGTTCTTCGGCAGCGCGTATGTCTGGGCGTTGACGGGCCAGTAGGGATGGAAGGCTCACCGGCAATTCCTGTGGCAGTTTGAGTTCATCTAGTTCGAATTTCGGGAGTTCGGCTTCCCCGGGGAACCGTCCGATATAAACGGCCAACTGGTGTCGGGTCTGGTCGAGCTCTTTCTCCAGCGGCGGCAATGTGGCCCTTGTCTGGGCAAGTTGCGCCTGCTGTATGAGTACGTCAGAGCGCGACGCCGCTCCCAGTTGGAACTGTCTTTCAACGATATCAAGCTGTTTTTCCTGGACGTCGATGATCTCCCTTGTCGCCCTGATCCGGGCACGAAGCGAGGCATCATTCACCGCGGTTGTGACGATGTTGGAGGTGAGCGCTAGGTAGGCGCCTTCAAGCTGGAAACGTTGATAGTCGACCTGAGCCTTCAACGCTTCCAGTTCACGCCGGCCGCCTCCGAAAACATCGAGAACGTATGAAACGTTAACCGAAGCGTTATAAAGAGTGAAGGTGCTGCCGCTTACATCCGGTTGCCCGAACGACGCTCCGGTAAACTTATTACGTCCTGCCGTGAAGCCGCCATCCGCGATAGGGTAGTACACCGTGCCGGTTCTGGCGCGCAGATTTTCTTCGGCTTCACGGAGAGCGGCCTGTGCCGCTTCGAGAGTCGGGCTGTCTGCAAGCGCCTGACGAATCAATCGGTCCAGTTGTTCGGAATGAAACAGTTCCCACCACTTTTCAGGTATATCCTTTCCAGTGGCGAAAAGCTGTGCCGCACCGCCGACAACCGGCGTTGAGACTGTCTGCCGCGGGAGAGGCGAAGCAGTGTAGGATTTTGTTCCCGGGGCTGCTGGAGAGCGAAAATCAGGGCCGACGGCACAACCTGTCAGCATCGAGACGGCAACCACTGCCGTTGTTGCAGTTCGTAAAAGCGAAATTGTTATCACATCCATACTCCATATCCCCGTGTTGTTGGGTGTATTTCGGGAACAAAGACCAGAAGGACCTACTGGTCGATGGTCGTTTCGCCTGCCCTGGAGATTCTCCCGAGAATCAGGGAAAGTATTCGTTTCAGTCCCGGCCGGTCGATACCGGGCTTTTCCCTGCAGAGTTGTTCTTCCATTGCTACATTCAAGGCGCCGATGATGATCCACATGACGTCTACTGCGTCAATCCCGCCGAATTCTCCCGAGCCGACACCGTCGTCCACAAGCATCCTTATTTTATCCTGCAGCTTCGCGTGATACTCGTCGAAATCAAAAAAAGGCGCACCCTGGGGAGGGCCGTAATATATGGAATACATAAGTCTGGCCGTATCGAGATGTTCCACAAAAAGATCGAACACGCTTTCACACAGGCGCGCGATTAACTCCGCGACACTCCTGCCGCCACCTGGGTATGCATCGAGCAACTCTTCGAACTGTTTGAAGGGTTCCCGCATCAACTCCAGATAAATGCCCTCTTTGTTCCCGAAATAATAATATAGAACCGGCTTGGTGACCCCGGCGACCGCCACGATCTCGCGGACAGAAGTTGCTGCATATCCTTTTTTTGTGAACAGCTCGAGGGCAGCCGTCAAAAGACGCTTCCGTACTTCAGATTCCTGAACATTTTCCTTTATGAGAACTCCCATATATTTTTCTCTTCCATAGCCCGCAATAAATGGCATTTTACAAATTTTACCTAACGGTAGGTATACTTATTCGCTTTGCTTGTCAAGAAAAATGTCAGCCTGGAAAGGCAGATTGCCACAGGCGTTGGAACAAATTCGGGGCTCTGAAACGACGATGGAAATATTCTTTACAAAAAGAAATCGATATATTATAGTCCGCATTTACGGAGAGATGTCCGAGCGGCTGAAGGAGCACGATTGGAAATCGTGTGTGCGTTAATAGCGTACCGAGGGTTCAAATCCCTCTCTCTCCGCCATTATCAAAATTTCCCCGGCAAAAATGCCATTTTTCCACCAACGTCGGGTTACCCCCTCTTGTCACAAGCAGTTTTTGTCGTTAGCAATTTTGCGGGCATGGCTGATAGCTGGGTCCTGCGCAAAGGAAGGTTACAAACCCCGTCAGGTCCGGAAGGAAGCAGCGGTAGTAATCGCCCCCTTGTGCCGCGGGGTAACCCAGCTATCAGCTGCGCCCGCAACTTTTTTCCCTTCCCAGATCCATGGGGCGACCGCTGAGCCACGGGTGCAATGGAAAGGCCAGGGTGGCTCGATGAAGCGGCGCATTGAAAAACGGGATTTCTTCAAATTCATTACCGTCCGGCCTTGTTGCCGGGGCTTTTTCAGCACGGATAACGATGATTCCAGCGAGGACTTAATCGCGTGTCTTACCTTGTCTTAGCAAGAAAATGGCGCCCCCAGACATTCAGTGACCTAATCGGGCAAGAGCATGTCAGCCGAACTCTCCAGAATGCAATTGACTCCGGCAGGGTCGCCCATGCTTTTCTTTTCACAGGGGCACGGGGGGTAGGAAAGACCAGTGCCGCAAGAATTCTGGCGAAAGCGCTCGAATGCGAAAAAGGTCCGTTGACCGAACCGTGCAACATCTGCCCCGCCTGTACCTCAATAACGGCCGGCAACTCAGTAGATGTCTTTGAAATAGACGGCGCCTCCAATACCGGTGTGGACGACATCAGGGAGTTGCGCGAAAACATCAAATACCTCCCGTCCGTTTTCCGTTTCAAGCTTTTCATCATCGACGAAGTTCACATGCTGTCCACCAATGCCTTCAATGCCCTTCTGAAGACGCTGGAAGAACCGCCTGCCCATGTAAAATTCATTTTCGCGACGACCGAGCCGCACAAAGTTCCAGTCACCATACTCTCCCGCTGTCAGAGATTCGATTTCAAACGCATACCCCTGCAAAAGATTGTTGCGCGCCTGCGTCACATTGCCGGTCAGGAAAACATCACCATCAGTGATCAGGCATTGACTGCCATAGCCCGAAAGGGTGACGGCAGCATGCGCGATTCCCTTTCAACGCTGGACCAGGTTCTGGCCTTCTGCGGAGATACAGTTGCTGATGAAGAAGTTATCAGTCTCCTTGGAGTCGTAGACAGGCGCCTGCTGTTGGAGACTTCGATGGCTGTCTTTTCCAGGGACTGCAGGTCGACGCTCGAAATAGTCAAGAAGGTCGACGAGTTCGGTTACAGCATGCGGCACTTCTGCCAGGAACTGATAAACCACTTCCGAAATCTCACAATTGTTCAGCTTGTTGAAAACCCCGGCGAGCTGCTGGACCTCGCGGAAGCGGAGCTGGCAGAGATTACCGGCCAGGCGGGATCGAAGAAACAAGAGGACCTTCAAAGGTATCTTGCCATACTTCTGAAGGCCGAAAGTGAAATGGCCCTTTCCGGTTTTCCGCGACTTATCCTCGAGATGGCACTTGTGAAAATGTGCTCTCTTGCTCCGGTGGTCCCAATCCACGAGATACTGGACAGGCTGCAGGTAATCGAGAAAAGCGGAAAGGTTGATTCCATTGACTCGAAGCCCGTGTGCCGGGAAAAACCTTTTGTCTCCCAACCGGCCGTGTTACCGCATGAAAGCAAAAAGGATCCCCCGGTCGCCGCTCAGGCAGATGAGAATGTCGAAATAAAGGATAACTGGTCCGGACTTGTCGCTTTTATTGTGGGCAAAAAGGCAATTCTTGGCTCGCTGCTGGAGCATGGTCATCCATTGCTGATTTCGCCGTCTTCCGTGAAAATCGGTTTTCCTGCCGGCTCCTATTATCTGGCTTCCCTTAAAGACGCCGACACGATGGCTGCGCTGAAGGAATTGGCGGAACAGTATTTTAATGCACAACCCACCATTGAGCTTGTTGCTCTCGACAAGAACACAAAAGACCTTCCGCCGTCCGAACTTGAAAAAAAAAACCTTCAGGCCTCTGAGCACTTGGCCAGAATCCGCAACGAAGGGAGCAGCCACCCTACGGTAGCCGCGGCACTGGAGATATTCGGCGGGGAGATTAGCGATATACGAGAAACAGATGAATGATTGGGTGAACAGGATCCCACAATAATCAAAAACGGACGACCTATCGTCAAAGGAGGATTTGCAGAATGTCCAAAGGTCTCTCACAGATAATGAAGCAAGCGCAGATGATGCAGCAGAAAATGGCAAGACTGCAGGAGGAAGCGGCGCAGAAAACTGCCGAAGTCACGGTGGGTGGTGGAGCCGTCACCGCGGTCGTCAACGGAAAGAATCAGCTTATTTCCCTGACTATAAAAAAAGAAGCGGTAGATCCTGAGGACGTGGAAATGCTGCAGGATCTCGTGGTTTCAGCGGTAAATGAAGCCCTGAAAAAAGTGCAAAGCGAGCTCGCTTCGGAGATGAGCAAGATAACCGGTGGTCTTAACATCCCTGGGCTGTTCTAGGGATCGCCCGCTTAACCGTGTCAGGCCGCGCCGATGGCCGTTCGGCGACTGGCCGTGAGTGAAAACAGGGGAAGTTTCCATGGAGAATTTACTCCTGTTTTCATTTTATAACAGAATTATATTGACAAAATTTTATTACTATTTAAAATATTGAACTATAGCAAACCCCTTTTGGTGTTGTGTTCTGTCGTAAGTGCTCCTTATCACAAAGAGGTGCATATGGGGCTGATAAAAGCGCGTTTTAGCTTTAATAAAAGTCGTTCAGACATTTTCATGCAGACAGGGGTGCCTCTGCACCGCGATTTCCCCAGGGAAGGCGGGGCCGGAGCGCCCTGTCGTGTTGTTTCTCAGTCTTTGCGGTCGATACTGATCAAAGCAAAGAATCCTGCCTATCTTCCTGTCGCCCCGTGCCGTGATGCAACTGCTCAATGCGAAAACTCCTTCCATGCTCTTTCCTGTAATCATTATGAAAGACGCCGCTTTGCAGCTTCAGTGGAGAGCGGGGCAGTGAAAATTTTGTTTACAAAAACAGTGTTTGATATGTTATAGTCAAAATTCAACCTCAAACTTATGATACATTTTTCACGGTCGTTAACAAAACTTATCGGAGAGCTGAAAAAACTGCCTGGAGTTGGTGAAAAGACCGCCCTGAGGCTCGCATTTCATCTCATGAGGGACCCGGAAAATTGCTGTGCGCTCGCCGCGAGCCTGGTGGAAATTCAAAACAGTGTTAGATTTTGTTCCATTTGTTTCGGCATTACCGAAGACGACCCCTGCTGCATCTGTTCGGGCGACAGGGATGACGCTACGATATGCGTGGTTGAGGAGCCGCAGGACATGCTGGCAATGGAAAGAAGTGGAGCTTTCAGGGGCCGATATCATGTTCTCCACGGAGCACTTTCCCCCTTGGGCGGAATCATGCCGTCGAATCTGAAGATCGACGAATTGATGCGGAGGCTGAATGCAGGCGGTATCAGCGAAGTTCTGATTGCGACAAATTTTACCGTTGAGGGTGAAGCGACCGCTCTGTACCTTACGAGACTCATCAAGCCTCTCGGGATTAAGCTCACGAGACTGGCTTACGGGATTCCTCTCGGCAGTGATCTCGAATATGTCGACGCGGCGACGGTCCAGAAGGCAGTCGAAGGACGCAACGAATTATAGAGGTTTGGGTTGTAATTTCAAACAACGTTTTCTTTAATGAATAAATGAAAGTTGAAGGAAATTTTGCTGCATAGCATATATTTATGGAAGGAGTAAGTATGACGCGAAGAAAAATAACAATAGACGGAAATACAGCGGCTGCTCACGTTGCCCATGCCACAAACGAGGTGATTGCCATATACCCGATTACCCCGTCCTCCGTCATGGGCGAGATCTCGGATGAAAAAAGCGCCAAGGGAGAAAAAAACATCTGGGGAACCATTCCTCAGGTAGTTGAGATGCAGTCTGAAGGAGGCGCCGCGGGAGCAGTCCATGGCGCGCTTCAGGCGGGTGCATTGACTACCACGTTTACAGCAAGCCAGGGCCTGCTGCTTATGATACCCAACATGTTCAAGATCGCAGGTGAGCTGACTCCTACCGTCTTCCACGTATCCGCCCGTGCCATTGCAGCCCAGGCCTTGTCCATCTTCGGGGACCATTCCGACGTAATGGCCTGCCGCTCGACCGGATGGGCTATGTTCTGCTCCAACAATGCCCAGGAGGTAATGGACTTCGCGCTCATCTCCCAATCTGCAACCTTGCGCTCCAGGGTTCCTTTCCTGCACTTCTTTGACGGTTTCCGCACTTCCCATGAAGTGCTCAAAGTTGAGGAACTGACCTTTGACGATATGCGTGCCATGCTGGACGATGAATTAATAGTAGCGCACAGGGCCCGCGGCCTTTCTCCGGACCATCCCGTCCTGCGCGGAACCGCCCAAAATCCGGACGTTTATTTCCAGGGGAGGGAAACGGTCAACCCGTACTATCCTGAGTGCGTCGAAATCGTGGCGCAGGAGATGGACAAGTTCGCCAAACTGACCGGCCGTCAGTACAAGCTGGTGGACTATGTCGGCGCCCCTGACGCCGATAAGGTTATTGTCATAATGGGATCGGGCGCGGACACTGCCCATGAGACAGTGGACAACCTGGTCTCCAAAGGGGAAAAGGTCGGAGTGGTCAAGGTGCGTCTTTATCGTCCCTTCCCGATCGACGCTTTCATCGCCGCCCTGCCCAAAACGGTTAAGAAGATAGCCGTTTTGGACCGCACCAAGGAACCGGGCGCTCTGGGCGAGCCGCTCTATCTCGATGTGCGCACTGCAATCGGCGAGGCCATGGCGGACGGCAAATTCCAGTTCAACGGCTACCCCACCATAGTGGGAGGTCGGTATGCTTTGGGTTCCAAGGAATTTACACCGGCCCAGATTAAGACGGTCTTTGAAAACCTCGATGCGACCCATCCGAAGAACCATTTCGTGGTTGGCATTACGGAGGACGTTACCGGCTGCAGCCTCGATTTCGATCCAAGTTTCTTCAATCCGATGAACGGCATATATCAGGCCATGTTTTATGGACTGGGCTCCGATGGAACTATTGGTGCAAACAAGAACTCTATCAAGATTATCGCCGAACTGACCGACAACAACGCACAGGCCTTCTTCGTTTACGACTCCAAAAAGGCCGGCTCCATGACCACCTCTCATCTGCGCTTCGGCAAGGATTATATCCGGGCGCCCTACCTCGTCCAGGAAGCCGACTTTGTGGCATGCCACAACTTCTCGTTCCTGGAGAAGTACGACATGCTGGCCAAAGCCAAGAAAGGCGCTACGTTCCTCCTCAACTCCCCCTATGACGCCTCCGAGGTGTGGGATAATATCCCGGCTGACGTGCAGCGGCAGATCATTGACAAACAACTCAAGTTTTACGTAATTGACGGGGTGCGACTCGGGAATGAAATCGGTCTCGGACCTCGTATCAACGTGATCATGCAGACTGCCTTCTTCAAAATATCCAACATCATTCCGCTGGAAACGGCTGTCGAGCATATCAAAGACGCGATCAGGAAAACCTACGGGAAGGCCGGAGAAAAGGTCGTAGCCATGAACTACAAGGCGGTGGAAGCCGGCCTGAACAACCTGACCGAAGTAAAAGTGCCTGCCAACGTCACCAGTACCATAAGGAAGCCATCCGTGGTCGGGGAGAATGCACCGGAGTTCGTCAAGGAAGTGACTGCCATCATCATAGCCGGGCTGGGAGATCAGCTGCCCGTATCGAAGATGCCTGCCGACGGGACCTTCCCTACCGCCACCTCCCGGTTCGAAAAAAGGAATATCGCCATTGAGATCCCGGTATGGGACGAAAACCTTTGCATCCAGTGCGGCATCTGCTCTTTCGTTTGTCCTCACGCAACGATAAGGCTGAAGGCCTATGACCCCTCTTTACTGAGCGGTGCTCCGGCGAGCTTTAAGTCTGTGGACTGCAAGATCCCGGAAATGAAGGGGAAGAAGCTTACCATACAGGTGGCCCCCGAAGACTGCACCGGCTGCGGGGCCTGCTCGTACAATTGTCCGGCCAAGGACAAGGCCAATCCGCACCACAAGGCAATCGACATGAAATTCCAGCCCCCTTTGCGTGCACAGGAAGCGGAGAACTTCGAGTTCTTCCTTTCGATACCGGACGTGGATCCAACCCAGGTCAAGCTCGACACCCTGCGCGGATGCCAGCTTGTCCGTCCGCTGTTCGAGTTTTCCGGCGCCTGCGCGGGATGCGGTGAAACCCCTTATCTGAAACTGCTTTCCCAACTCTTCGGGGACAGGGCTTTGATTGCCAATTCAACCGGCTGCTCGTCGATCTACGGCGGCAACCTGCCGACAACACCGTGGGCACAGAGGGCCGACGGACGCGGCCCCAGCTGGTCAAACTCCTTGTTTGAGGATAACGCCGAGTTCGGTTACGGTATGCGTCTGGCCGTCGACAAATTCAACCAGATTGCTGTGGAGCTTCTGGACGAACTTATCAACTGCGCCAACCCATGCTGCTCAAACGTGAAGGAGTTGATGGTCGAGATCAGAAATGCCGACCAGACCGACCAGGCCGGCATCGAAGCCCAGCGTGGCCGCGTTGAGCATCTTAAGGCGGCTCTTGCGGCTTGCTCCGAAAATGCAGCTAAACGGTTGCTTAGCGTGGCGGACTACCTTGTGGAGAAATCGGTCTGGATCGTAGGTGGAGACGGATGGGCATATGATATCGGTTATGGCGGTCTGGACCACGTCATCGCTTCCGGCAAGAACGTCAATCTTCTGGTGCTCGACACTGAAGTGTACTCGAACACCGGCGGCCAGGCTTCCAAGGCTACCCCGATGGGCGCCGTTGCCCAGTTTGCCGCGGGCGGCAAGGTGATGCCGAAGAAGGACCTTGGTATGATGGCCATGTCGTACGGGACCTGTTATGTTGCATCGGTCGCTCTTTCCAATCCTTCCCAAGTGGTGAAGACTTTTCTGGAGGCGGAAGCTTTTGACGGACCGTCACTTATTCTCGCCTATTCGCATTGCATCGCCCATGGCATCAATATGACCACCGCCATTGACGAAAACAGAAAAGCTGTAGCCTGCGGGCACTGGCCTCTCTACCGCTTCAACCCGGAACTCGCAGCACAAGGGAAAAATCCGCTGATCCTGGACAGCAAGGTCCCGACCATGACTTTTGAGGAATACGCGCTTGGAGAAAATCGTTATCGTGTCTTGAAAAAGAACAACCCTGAAGCCGCGGCGGAGCTCATGAAAAGGGCGAACGAATGGACTGCCAGACGATTTACCCTGTACGAGCAACTGGCTCAAATGTCATACGGACCCGAAACAGAGAAGAAATAGCACTACAATCCCTTTTTTGGGACAGTTTTTGCCAGTTTTTTCACGAACTAAACAGAAAGGCCCCAGCATCCCTTATTCTGCCGGGGCCTTTCTGTTTATCGAACCTTACAGCTATTTAATCTCTTGAAATAACACTGCAGTTCTGTTATAAAGTTAGCCGCTGTCTCTACGATGCTTCAAAATATTTCAGGCAGCACAAGAGGTGTGAGCCATGCCGACTCCTCAGATGGTAATGTACGAAGAAGAATACAAGAAAATTAATTATATTATTGAGAAACTCCTCAGAGAAGCCAACTCGAAGGTCATTTTTCTCGTGGACAAGAACGGCCAGCTGATATCGGGCGTCGGAGAAACGGAACGGTTTGACACCACTTCCCTCGCGTCGCTTACGGCAGGCAATATTGCGGCCACCGGAGGCTTGGCCAAGTTGATCGGCGAAAAGGAATTTTCTATTCTCTTTCATGAAGGAGAAAAGGACAATCTCCATATCTCAATAGTCGGCGGCAGAGTCATCCTTGTAGTGCTGTTCGATAGCCGCTCTTCACTCGGGCTTGTAAGACTTCGGGTGAAAAAGGCATCGGAAGATTTGACCGCGATATTTGAAGGGCTCATGAAAAGGGCGGAAGAAAAAGAAAAAAGCGGTGACAGCGAGTTCCCGTTTGCCGAAATTACCGACGACGACATAGACAATCTTTTTAGCTAAAAGAGGTATAACTGGATGTCTTTCATCAATTACGCCTCCCGTGAAATTAATTGCAAAATCGTTTATTACGGACCGGGCCTGTGCGGCAAAACAACAAACCTGCAATTCATCTATAATAAGACAGCGTCTGAGGCAAAGGGCAAAATGATAAGCCTGGCAACCGAGACCGAGCGCACCCTGTTCTTCGATTTTCTTCCTCTGGCGTTAGGGGAAATCAAGGGCTTCAAGACTCGCTTTCATCTGTACACGGTTCCCGGCCAGGTCTTTTACGACGCATCCCGAAAATTGATTCTCAAGGGCGTTGACGGGGTTGTGTTTGTCGCCGACTCGCAGGAAGAGCGCATCGACGCAAACATTGAATCCCTTGACAACCTGAATGTAAACCTGAAAGAGCAGGGATATGACCTGGACAGGTTGCCATATGTCATTCAATACAACAAACGGGATTTGCCCAATGTCGTAACTGTCGAGGAGCTGCGACGGGAGCTGAATCCGACAAGTGTCCCCGACTTTGAAGCCTGCGCAACGGTGGGTGATGGGGTTTTCGAGACGCTGAAAGCCATCGCCAAGCTCATTCTGATAGACCTTAAAAGAGGGAAATAACCGAAGACCGTCCCAGTTTCGATCTGGCGACGCAAACCTTCACCCCCCCAACCCAAAAAAAGCATTACCTGCTTCCACGTCGTATCTACCGCCCGCCTTTTTTTGTCGGCCTCTTCATTTTTGACACCATCAATTAATGCTCATCTGGAAACCCAATTGCTTTTTCCATCTTCAGGCATTGCAGGCGCATTGTCACGAATCTGAAAAAATTTGTAAAAAATATGTAAATCAAACTTGACAGTTATTGCGCAATTAAATTAACTGTGTATAATCTATCAAAAATCAGTTCGATGCTGGGGTGGCGGAGGCATGCGGATTTATTATTCAATAAATACGAGATGTTTGGAGTTTCGCCCGAATAATCAGAAATTCGCTTTTCCGCGATTACAGTTCAAAGGCTCCTTTTTTCAGCCTCCTTGCAGACCCGGTGCCTCTGCGACTTATTCACAGCTATCAAGTAACTCATTAATGCCCTTCCAACTTTCCTCTATAAGGTCACTTGCCGAGGAAGCGGCAGCTGTTATAATAGTGCTGGACGCCAAATGGAACCACGGATTCGACAG
>DATEVI010000306.1:0-7456 GCA_035281865.1 Geobacteraceae bacterium
CGGACCGGATTATTCCCGTATTTTCCAGACACGGGCTTAAGATAATTCATGTGCTGAACACCCACGGACATTTCGATCATGTGGGAGGCAACCACACGATTTTGGAAGCGACCGGTGCGGACCTGCTGATCCATGAGGCGGACATTCCCTTGCTCTCGCGTGCCTCCGAATCTGCTGCGGTGTACGGATTGCGGACCGAGAATTCTCCGTTGCCCGATCGCTATCTCGTGGACGGCATGATCTTTCCGGTGGGTACATACGAAATAAAGGTCCTGCACACGCCGGGACATACGCCCGGAGGATGCTGCCTTCATGTGGATGGTATCGTCATAACCGGAGACACTCTCTTTGCCGATTCCGTTGGGCGTACCGATTTTCCCGGAGGTTCGACGGAAACGCTGATGAAGAGCATTCACGACAAATTACTGAGGCTGCCGGATGAAACGGTAGTCTATCCTGGTCACGGTCCGTCCACTTCCATAGGTAGAGAAAAGAGACACAACCCTTATCTGGCGAAATGATAGGGTCCAAAGAGGTTCAAGAAATGCTGCAAGGCAAAGAAATAGTCCTGGGCGTTACCGGTGGAATTGCAGCCTACAAGGCGGTGGAACTTCTTCGCCTGCTCACGAAGGCAGGGGCCAACGTTCGAGTCATCATGACCAGGGAGGCCATGGAGTTCATTGCTCCCCTGACATTCCAGACCTTGTCCATGAACCCGGTCTATACGGAGCTGTTCAGCCTGATCTCGGAAAGGGACATAGGTCATATTGCACTGGCAGACAGGGCCGACCTCATTGTGATAGCGCCGGCGACCGCAAATATTGTCGGCAAGATTGCGTCAGGCCTTGCTGATGACCTTCTCTCCACGACGGTCATGGCGACAAAGGCTCCGGTCCTGATAGCCCCTGCCATGAACGTCAACATGTACCAGAACCCCATTTACCGTGACAACGTGGAGAAACTGAGGAAACATGGTTTCCTTTTCGTAGAGCCGGTCAAGGGGATGCTCGCCTGCGGATGGGAAGGGGAAGGGAAGCTCCAGGAGCCGCAGTTCATTTTCGAAGAGATAATATCCTCCCTTTCCCGCAAGGATCTTGCCGGGGAGAAGGTGTTGATCACAGCGGGGCCCACGCGTGAGGAGATAGATCCGGTCCGGTTTATCAGCAATTATTCGTCTGGTAAAATGGGCTATGCTCTGGCCCGCGCCGCATTCCGCAAGGGCGCGGACGTTACCCTGGTTTCAGGGCCCACATGCCTTGATGACCCATACGGTGTGGAAACGGTTCGAGTAGTATCGGCGGAAGAGATGCGTGAAGCCGTTCTCGGGCGTTTTGCCGACAGCACTGTCGTGGTTAAGGCTGCCGCGGTCGCGGATTATCGACCCGAGGTCCGTGGCGAAACAAAGATGAAGAAAACCGGGGAAAGTGTGACCCTCAAGCTCGTCAAAAATCCCGATATTCTTGCCGAGCTCGGCAAACTGAAGGAAGGAAGGATCATTGTCGGCTTTGCCGCAGAAACGGCTGATTTGCTGGAAAACGCGGGAAAGAAACTGCTTCAGAAAAATCTGGACATGATTGTCGCCAATGATGTAAGTCAGCCAGGGGCAGGCTTCAATGTGGATACGAACCTGGTTAAGCTTCTCTTCAGGGACGGCCGTGTCGAGGATATCCCGATCATGGGGAAACGTGAGCTGGCGGATCTTATTCTGGACAGGGTGGCGGCACTAAGAGGTAAGCGGGGAAGCGAGTAAAGCGGGAAAGCGATTTTTCGCATTAACGCTTGAGCGTAGCGGACGCATCAACGCATCAACATATAAGCGTAGCGGACCGCATTAACGCATTAACACAAATCCGCTTTTTCTTTTCCCCGACTGGATTTCCTGCAGGAGATGGGGAGAACAGATCGCCGTGCGCAGTTTTCCTTTCATCTCTTCCACCTGTTCCATGGCCTGCGCCCTGTTTATCTTGCCGTTCTTGTACAGGAGTCGCAGGTTTTTCCTCACGGCGTCGGCGGTTTTGAGCGCCATTTCCCCGGTTGGATCCGCCTGGAAATACCGGGAGCGTTCCATACCGCTCAGGAAATCGATGACCGCCTCCTCAGCCATGGTTGCATATTCTTCGCAATCGTCAGGCTCGAGAACGTACCGTGAATTGCTGGAGAGGGTTTTCAGGACCTTCTGCCATTTCTCCAAGCGGCTCAGGAGCAGGATGGAATTGAATATCCGCTTGTTCGTGTCGAAAGAAAACAGGGTGCTGGATACCCAGTTGCGCAGCAGTTCGTCATTGAGTTTGTAATGCTCCATTGAGACTTTCTTCCCTATTTCCCACATTTTTTTGTCGACCATACTCTCAAAACGCATTTCCCAGTAGGTGTGCTTGAGAGTGAGAGTAGAGAAGCTACGCATAACTTTGAACGGCACAAAGTAGTTGTGTGCGACGGTATCCGCTGCCAGGTGTGCCAGATAGCCGTAGGCACAAGCCTTTTGCAGTTTGCTTTCGGTATGGTGCAGGATTTTCATCCCGATCGACCATCTGTGGCAGTGCTGCAGATAATGGGTGAATTTTTTCCCGATGGTGATATCCGCCGCGATGCAGCCATAGAGGAAATCATTGGGGAATTCCGAAATAATGGCGGCTATGGGCGGCGCGATCAATTTCAGGTTGTTCAGAACGGTCGAGCCGACCTGCAGGTGAAATCCCGCTCCCCAAGCGAAGGCTTCGTGGGGGAGAAGCAGGACCAGCAAAAGAGATGCAAGTAAAAGTATCATACTGGAAAAAGCATAGTGAATAATCCGAAAAAAGTAAAGGGGTTCGCAATGGGCGCAGATGGTGAATTGCAGCAGGCGCTGCAATCTTTGCGTGTTTATCTTCAGGATTTGCTCGATACCGGGGTGGACGGCCTTCCCGTCGTCTCCGGCCCTGTCTCCGGAAAGGCGGGAAGCAGTATAGAAGGTCAAATCACCGGAAAAGATACAGCCGGTCAAAGTCTTAACGTATCGGAAACAGAAGAGGGAGGATTGCAATCTGAACTTGCGGAACCCGAAGTGGTTGCAACCGGCACTGGGGAGACCCTGGATGATATAAGAAGTGAACTGGGCAAGTGTATTCTCTGTCCCTTGGGGAAAACAAGAACGAACCTTGTATTCGGAGACGGTAGTCGCGAGGCTCGGCTGGTATTTGTCGGCGAAGCTCCGGGCAGGGATGAAGATCTTCAGGGGATTCCCTTTGTCGGGAAGGCGGGAGAACTGCTCACCAGCATGATCCAAAGGATGGGGCTGAAACGGGAAGATGTTTATATCTGCAACGTTTTGAAGTGCAGACCCCCCAATAACCGGAACCCGCTCCCTTCCGAGGTCGAAAAGTGTCAGCCTTTCCTGCTCCGCCAGCTTCGGGTAATCAAACCTGAAATCATCGTTGCCCTGGGAACGTTTGCCGCCCAGACCCTCCTGGAGACAAAGGAGCCCATTTCAAAACTTCGCGGCAGGTTTCACGATTATCACGGGATTCCTCTCATGCCGACGTTTCACCCTTCATTTCTATTGAGAAGCGGACCCGATATGCGGTGGGTAGTCTGGGAGGATATGGTGCAGGTTCTGAAACGGATGGGGCTGCCGGTGCCGGATATGAGGAGAAAAAAATGATGATTTGGTGAGATCAGTCAGCGGCTGTTCACTGGTTACCGCCGTCTATGCCCAATCGCCGCATTTTTTCGACGAGAGTAGTTCTGTTCAGCTTGAGCATCGCCGCGGCCTGGGCCTTGACCCCTTTGGTCAGGGACAGCGCCTCGGTGATCATCTGTTTCTCGATTTCGTTGATGGTCCTGGTCAGGTCCACCCCTCGGTCAGTGACCTTGGTCATGACCTGTTCCCGGATATTGGCCGGGATATCCTGCATTGTGATCACATCTCCGTCCGTCAGGGCGATAATCCGTTCTACTACATTTTCCAATTCCCGCACGTTTCCGGGCCACTGGTACAATTCCAGCGTCTGGAGAGCCTCTTTCGAGACGGTCATCATGGAGCGTTTCATTTCCTTGCAACACTTTTCAATAAAGTGCTTGGTCAGCGGAAGGACGTCTTCTGCGCGCGACCGCAGGGGAGGGATGACTATCGGGATGACATTGAGCCTGTAAAACAGATCCTCTCGGAAATTCCCCTTCTTAACTTCTTCTTCCAGGTTGATGTTGGTTGCGGATATGACACGGACGTCGAGCTTGACCGGTCTGGTGGAGCCGACCTTTTCAACCTCCTGTTCCTGCAGCACCCGCAACAACTTGGTCTGTAGATGCATCGGCATTGTGCCGATCTCGTCTAGAAAAATGGTGCCGAAGTTGGCAGCCTCGAATTTGCCGATCTTATCCCTGATCGCCCCAGTAAAGGAGCCCTTGAGATGGCCGAAAAGCTCGCTTTCCAGAAGGCTTTCCGGAATCGCCGCGCAATTGACAGCTATGAAGGGCTTGTCCTTGCGCTGACCGTTGAAGTGTATGGCCTTTGCCACGATTTCCTTGCCTGTTCCCGATTCGCCAAGTACAAGAACCGTGGACTCGGTACTGATTATCCGCCTCATGCGCGAAAAAACCTTCTGCATGGCCGGGGAGTTGCCGATGATGTTGGCAAATCCGTATTTGTCCCGCAACTGTTTGCGCAAATAGACGTTTTCGTTCAGCAGTTGATGTTTTTCCGCGGCCTTGGTCAGTATGATCTGCAGTTCCTCGAAATTCAGGGGCTTGGTAATATAATCAAAGGCCCCCTCCTTCATGGCCTTGACCGCGGTTTCGGCCGAGGCATGACCGGTGATGAGAATGACCTCAGTCTGGGGAGAATTACCCTTTACCGTCTTGAGGATGTCTATGCCGTTTGAATCGGGGAGGAACAGGTCGGCAACAACGATATCGAACCTCTCCACTTCCAGTAGTTGAATCGCTTTTTCACCCGAAGCTGCTCCCTTTACAGCATATCCTACCGTTTTCAGGAGCTTGGTGAGCGATTCCCTGCTGAGTTCCTCATCCTCGACCAATAGAATTTTGGCTCGTTCCCTCATTGCAACTCCTTGATAAATGATGGTAAAAATAACATAGATGAATAAAACTGGCAAGGCGCCATTTGACTGACACGTCTGCCTGATATACTATTTCCATGTTCGTTTCGGAGATATCATGAAAAAATCTATCCTTTGCGTGATCATCCTGCTCTTTCTCTCCGTTGTATGCACGGCCGCCGACGGCGTCATACGTGTGATTTCCATAAATGGTCCAGTTAATCCGGTCACTGCCGGATATGTCATACGGAATCTCAAGGACGCAGCTCAGCATCATGAGCAGTTTTTAGTCGTCGAGATGGATACACCCGGCGGATTGGACACCTCGATGCGCGAAATTATAAAAGAAATTTTTGTCAGCCCTGTTCCAGTTGTGGTTCATGTTTCACCAGCGGGCGCCAGGGCTGCCTCCGCGGGGGCTCTGATTGCGCTGTCGGCGGATGTCTGTGCCATGGCTTCCGGGACTAATATCGGCGCTGCCCATCCCGTCTCCATTGGGGAGAAACCGGATAAGGTCATGGAGCAAAAGATTTTGAACGATGCCGAAGCATATGCCGAGGGTATCGCCCGAAAACGCGGTCGAAACACCGAGATAGCCAAGAAGATGGTTCGGGACAGCATTTCCCTTTCCGCCGAAAAGGCTCTGGAAGCCGGAGTTATCGACATCATTGCCTCTGATCGTTCGGAATTGCTGAGAAGTCTGGATGGGCGAAGCATGGTCAGGGACGGGAAGAAGGTTGTCCTGAAATCGGCCGGAATAAGGGTCCAGAAGCATGAAATGAGTACCAGGGAAAAAATCCTGAATACCATAAGCAACCCGAATGTGGCATATGTGCTCATGATGCTCGGAATGCTAGGACTGTTCTTCGAACTCTCCAACCCCGGCGTCATTCTGCCCGGTGTCATCGGCGGGATCTCACTGATTCTCGCCTTCTTCGCCTTTCAGACCCTGCCGGTGAATTACGCGGGTATCCTGTTGATCCTGTTGGCTCTGATCCTTTTCATTGCCGAAATAAAGATAATCTCGGGCGGGATGTTGACGGTTGGGGGGGTAATTTCAATGATACTGGGGTCGCTGCTTTTATTTGAATCACCGGAACCTTATTTGCGGGTGTCCTGGAGTGTCATACTGGTTACGGTCGTTGCCGTGACCGCCTTTGCACTGTTTGCTATTTCCAAGGCCGTAAAGGCGCATCAAGTAAAACCGACGTCCGGGAAAGAAGGGTTGATAGGCGAAGAGGGAAAGGCGGACACGGATATCTCTCCCGAAGGCAAGGTCTTTGTCAGGGGGGAATATTGGAATGCGTTCAGCGATGAAATCATAAACCGGGGAGAGCGGATTGTCGTGACTGATGTGGAGGGAATGACCTTGAAAGTCAAGAAAGCGGGGACCCGGCAAGAAAAATCCGCGGATGCAGGCTCGCAGACTATCCAATAATGACGATTCAATTCGACATGTAAGAACCTCGGCAGGCAAATCTTCAACGAAGCCATTCAACTTCGATCAGGAGGTAGGAAAATGGATGCAATATTCAATCTGGTTCCAATAATATTTGTGCTGATTCTTGCGGCTATGGTTGCCGCCAGCGCCGTGCGGATTCTGCCGGAATACGAGCGGGGCGTCCTTTTCCGTCTCGGGCGATATGCAGGGGTGCGGGGGCCCGGCCTGTTCTTTATCATCCCCGGCATCGACCGGCTGGTGCGGGTATCACTAAGGACGATTGCCTTTGATGTTCCGCCGCAGGATGTCATTACCCATGACAATGTAACGGTAAAGGTGTCGGCCGTCATCTATTTCCGGGTCATCGGCCCTGAAAAGGCGATAATTGAGGTGGAGAACTACCTGTACGCCACCAGTCAGCTCTCCCAGACAACATTGCGCAGTGTTCTCGGCCAGGTCGAATTGGATGAGCTCCTTGCCAACCGGGAAAAGGTCAACAAGGAGCTGCAGGAGATTCTCGACCGTCATACCGGACCGTGGGGGGTGAAAGTGTCCAACGTGGAGGTGAAGAATATCGACCTTCCCCAGGAGATGATGCGCGCCATTGCCAAACAGGCGGAAGCGGAGCGGGAGCGGCGTGCGAAAGTTATTCACGCGGAAGGTGAGCTGCAGGCCTCCGAGAAGCTTGCCATGGCGGCCACCGTCCTGGCTCGTGAACCCATGTCCCTGCAGTTGCGTTTCCTCCAGACGCTGACAGAGATCGCCACCGAGAAGAATTCGACTACCATCTTTCCGGTACCGATTGATCTCTTGAGCATGTTCATGAAGAAGGGAATGAACGAGGGAAAGTGAACAGGCGCCGCTGACAGGTGATCGGCAACTTGTCAGTGGCCTCATCCCTTCCCGGACCGGTACACTACGGAGAAGGAACCAGCACCAATATGCCCTTTTTCGGCGGGTCTATATTGTAGTACCTTCT
>DATEVI010000307.1:0-3443 GCA_035281865.1 Geobacteraceae bacterium
TTCAGGGGAAAATCGGGGCACAGGTGAAGGGCTACGACCCTGAAGAATATTTTGCGAAGCGAATTTCGGGAAGGCTTTCGCGGGCCGACCAGTTCGGATGCATCGCGGCGGGAGAGGCCCTTGCGGACAGCGGGGTCGGGAAAGCGTATTCGCCCTATGACATCGGCGTATGCATGGGCGCGGGTGCGGCCGGCATGTTCCAGGGAGAACACTGGCTAAAGGAGACCCTGACGAACGGGAAAGGCAGGTCGTCCCTGCTTAGGGGGATTCTGCCGGACCGGACAGCGACGGCCGTATCGGAGATGTTCAACCTGGGAGGGTACCAGGGGAGTATCACTACCGCCTGTTCGTCGTCTGCCACGGCTATCGGATGGGGCGCCGACCTTGTCGCCACCGGCAGACTCAAGGTGGCCCTATGCGGGGGCTCCGATGCCCTTTCCATATTGACATTCGCCGGGTTCAATTCGCTCAGGGTGATTGATACCGAACCGTGCGCCCCCTTCAGCCTGGGGCGGCGGGGAATTTCTCTGGGCGAAGGGGCGGCTTTCTTCGTTCTGGAGGACGAAACAGAGGCAAAGGCGAGGGGCGCGAATATTCATGGGTACGTGCTGGGATATGCCGTTGCAGGAGAGGCTTACCACATGACCGCTCCCGAGCCGACCGGCGTCGAAGCCGCAAGGGTAATGGCGGATGCCGTGAAGATGGCAGGGGTAACCTTGTCCGATGTCGGCTGGGTAAATGCCCATGGAACTGCGACGCCCCTGAATGACGTGGTCGAGACCAAGGCCATGAAGCTCGTGTTCGGCGACCGGGTGGGGGAAGTTCCGCTCGTCTCGACCAAGGCATTGACCGGACACTGTCTCGGCGCGGCCGGCGCCATCGAGGCCCTCGCGACAGTCGTCGCCCTCAAGGCCGGGGTAATCCCGCGGACGCTCAATTTCAGGGGAGCAGATCCGGAGTGCGACCTGGAATACTGCCATGGCGGAAGTGCCACGAGCTCCGCCGGCGTCGCATTGTCAAACTCTTTTGCATTTGGGGGCAATAGCGCCTCTCTGGTGTTGGGGATATGAACGATAATCACGATAAAATCGCGGTAACGGGACTTGCGGCCATCTCCTCTGCAGGTGTGGGGATCGGGCCTTTGCTGGAAGCCATAAAAGACGGTAGAAGTCGGCTGCAACCGGTGCCCGAAGAAATAACGGGAGAAACCGGGCATTTCTGGGGACGAGCGGAGGGTTTCAAGGTTTCCGACTTCATGCCCCCGCTCAAGGCCCGCAAATTTGACCGGTGCAGTCTGTTTGCCATTGTTGCAGCGGGCATGGCCCTCGATGATGCGGGATTAGATCGTGCGGCAACCGACCCTGCCAGGATCGGCATCCTGCTCGGCTGCGGTTTCGGCGGCATAGCCAACTCCGAGGAGTTTCTCAGGGGCTATTTTACCAGGGGAGCCGACGGACTCGCTCCCATGCTCTTTCCCAATACGGTACCCAATGCCCCGGCCAGCAACGCATCCATCGAGCATGGTCTTAAAGGACCGAATGTCACCATGGTGCAGCGGTTCTGTTCCGCGGAATCGGCTCTCATGATGGCCTGCCGTTTCCTCCGTGAAGACCGGGCCGATATTATCCTGGCGGGCGGTGTAGACGAGTTGAATCCTCTGATGCTGAAGGGGTTCAAGGCTGCCGGACAGTTACGCGGACATGCCCGGGGCTTCGGCGAAGGGGCGGGAATTCTTGTCCTGGAAAAAATGGCGCATGCGCGGCAGCGCCGTGCCCGGATTCTCGCCGACGTGGGGGAGCCTCGGACCATCGGCCGCCTGCTAAAAGGGGCAGAGGCTGAAGGAGTCTCGCGCCTTCTCGGATCTCCGCAGGATTGGTCGCTGATTTCCCTTTCGGGCGTTGCCGGTGAGAATGAAACGATTCTTTCGGAATTGCCTTCTGCCTCTCGTATTGAAGTCGGAAAACTTCTCGGGCGTTCCCTGGGCATGGGCGGACTGTCCATGGTTTCCCTTGTCCTGTCCCTCAACCCGGGCCAGCGCGCCCTCCATCTGGCCGCATCTCCCGAAGGGCCTTACTACGCAATGGATTTCCTTGGAGGTCCCTCTGTTTAACAGCGATCCGACAGCATATCTGCCGCACGCGAATCCATTTCTCTTTATCGACAGGGTTCTTTCCCTGGAAAGGGGTGTCTGCGCGACGGGTCTGAAGGTTGCCACCCACGAACCGGCCGGATACCCTTTTGTCTTCCTCATTGAATCCATTGCCCAGCTGGCGGGCATAGTTGCGGCAAAGGAAAAGGGAGAAGGCGGATTCCTTGCCTCCGTCGACCATGCGGAGTTTTCCGGCGTGATACAAGCCGGTGACCGGATCGTCATTACCGTAAGAATCGTCAAATCGTTCGGCAGGCTCCACCTGTGTGAGGGGGAGGCGGTTGTGGAAGATAAAAGGGTGGCCTCTGCAAAGCTGACCCTGGGGGTGGGTAGGGTATGAAATCCGGATTTCTCAAAGCGGCAAAAATCATGGCGTTATTGCCGACAATGTGGGCTGTTTTTTCGCTGTTTCCGCCAGGTGCCCATGCAGGGTCCATATCTCCGATCCAGGGGCTGGAAATGTTGCGTCGCAGCTTTTCCGGAATTACCGATTTTACCGCCGACATAACCCAGGACAAGCAGATATCCCTCATGAAAAAAAAGATGACGGCCAGCGGAGTCGTCCGTTTCAGGAAGCCTGACACCTTTTACATGGAACTCTACTCTCCTTACGCCAGTCGCCTTCTGCTGTCCGATACCCTGATGACCATGGTTCTCCCCGCCGAAGGGGTACGGCAGAAAATGGTGCTCCCCCGTGAAGAAAGCCTGAAGCGCTGGTTCACCTATCTCGAACGCCCAGTAAAAGCCCTTCCCGATGGAGTCGATGTCCGTGCCGAGACCCGCGGCAGGAACGTAACAGTGCAGATTTTTCCCAAGAAAAAGGGAACGGTGAAGGAACTGAAGGTAACCTTCCTTGAGAACGGTAAAATTTCCCGTCTGGCCATAGAAGAGCGGAATGGCGACCGTACCGTCATCAGTTTCCGTAATATGCGGACGAATATCGGATTGACGGAAAAGGACTTCCGTCTGGAGTGAGAGACGTATCCCCGAAATGCAACGCTTCAATCGCTTCCCTGTCTTTGCATTATCCACGGGTTTGGATAAACTTAGAACATACTTTCAACCAAAGGAGTATTGACCATGAGAAATCGTGCAAGACTATGCCTGCTGCTTGGCCTTTCCGCCGTATTGGTAACCGCGTGTCAGCCTTGAAAGCTGAAACCCCCCAGTCTAGCCCGGGTGGCTGACGTATCGCAGGCGGAAACGGTAACAGGGTCTAACGCTGTAGTCGCAAAGAAGTAAATCCTGTTAATGCCATATGATTGACGCGGGATATCCCCCTCCATGGCGTAAT
>DATEVI010000308.1:0-3590 GCA_035281865.1 Geobacteraceae bacterium
TTGCATGAAGCGGGCGACCAGCCAGCCTATCAGTCCTATCAGGATGGCGGTGAAAAGATTCGGGAGGAAATCGAGAATTTTGTTTAGCATGCCCTGAACCGGTCTGAGCAGGCCTTCAAGGCCCAATGTGCTCAATATCGCAGGAAAAAAGACAAGTAGAACCAGCCAGAAAACCACTTGCGAAAGCGTCTTCGTAAGGTGCATTCTTTCCTCCGGAACGCCGGTACTGGTCCCCATTTTCTCGTCTAATTTAGTGGCCGCCAATCCCTTTTCCACAAGCAGTTTCATCAACTTGGCCACTACCCACGCAACGACAGCCAGTAAGAGAGCGCCAAGTAGCTGGGGCGCATATCCGAAAAGCGCATTGAGCAGGTTATTGATGGGTTCGGTGATCAGTGTTATGCCGAGAGTCTGGAAAGAAGCCACCAGTACAAAGAGCATGATCAGGTAAAATAAACCCTTGGAAATGCTCTTTTCAATCTCGACGGGTCTTTCCTTTTCTTCGGCGCTGATCCAGCTGTACAGCCGATTGTCCAGGGAGGTACGGTGCAGCAGTTTCAGCGAAACGGCGGAGAGTATCTGGGCAATAATCCATCCGATGATGAAAATTGCCAAGGCGCCAAGGATCCTGGGAATGTAGGAACCGGTTGTTTGTGTGAATTGCTGGAGCAATGTTTCCATATGATTTCGCCTCCTTTCAACTCTGGAAAAGTCGAGGGCATCCTCACATACGATTATCGCTTCCGATATCCGCCGATCGCACCGGTGTCCGCGGGTGCCGGACGGCAGAAACCAGTGACTTTCGCCCCGGGCATCAACAATGCGAAGAGCAGACTGCTCAAAACTGCCGCGGATCTCTTCATGTCGTTCTCCTTTCTCGAATAAGCGTTGATATATTAAAGTATTTAAAGAATACCATAAAAGATTGGGTTCAACCTGAACCTTAACCAAAAAGGCTGTTCGATTGGCAACGGGGGGCGAAAACATTTCATGGATGTTTCGTGTGGGCGCGAACTTGCGCAAGCGGGTCCGCGGAAGTCAGGCGGGTCGGCAGGAGATTCTGACGGAAATTGCAGGTTTGAGGCGCTCAGATTTGGGTCAGGTAAAATCCAGGTTCAATTCTCAATGCCATCAATTCTTGTCCAGCACCTCCCGAACCTTTCGCAACAGATCATCTTTCTTGAAGGGTTTTGTTATGAATTCCACCTCAGACGGGATTATTCCCTTTTTGTGAATGGTTTCAGGGGTGTAGCCGCTTATGAAGATTACCTTGGTCCCGGGGTCAATCTTGCTGATCTCCTCGAAGATTTCCATTCCGTTCTTTCTGGGCATCACCATATCCGTCAGCACGAGGGAAATGGTGCCCGTTCCTTCCCCGAATTTCCGCACGGCATCTTCACCGTCTTCGGCAGTGATTACGGTGTATCCCGATCTCTCCAGGATTCTCGCCAGGAATGTTCTCACCAGTTCCTCATCCTCGGCGAGGAGAATGGTCTCCGTCCCGCCATTGACTGCCGGGAGAGTTGTCGATTTCTCCTCGACCGCATGTCCTTCCACGAGTGGCAGGTAAATATTGAAAGTCGTCCCCTTGCCGGCTTCGCTGCCGACCAGGACAGACCCTTCATGTTGTTTGATGATCCCGTAGACAATGGACAGTCCGAGACCGGTCCCTTTGCCGACCTCCTTGGTCGTGTAAAAAGGTTCGAAGAGCTTGTCCATGGACCCGTTGTCGATCCCTGTGCCGGTATCGGCGACCGATACCAGAGCATAATTGCCGGATGACGGCAGATCGTAGAGAGCTTCCGACCCTTCCTTGACAACCACCCGTTTCAGGCAGATTGACAGACGGCCGCCATGGGGCATGGCGTCGCGGGCGTTTGTGGCGAGGTTCATAAACACCTGTTCCAGTTGGCCGGCGTCGGCCATGACAAGCAGGTCTTTGCCGGAAAAAGCGGTGGTAAATTCGATATCCTCTCCGATGACCCTCTGAATGAGCCTGGCGGTGTCACTGATTATTGTATAGACATGAACCGGTTTAGCATTGATCGCCTGCTTTCGGCTGAAGGCAAGGAGGCTTCCGGTGAGCTCCGCGGCACGCCCGGCCGCTTTCAGCACCTGGCGGATACTGTCCTGGGACACCTCGTCGTTCTCGGGAACACTGTCCTGAAGGATCTGCCCGTAGCCGGAAATGGCGGTGAGGAGGTTGTTGAAGTCATGGGCAACGCCTCCGGCAAGGAGACCAATGGATTCCATCTTTTGTGAATGCAGCAGTTGACGCTCAAGCTTCCTGCGCTCCGTCACGTCACGGGCAATTCCCCGGTGGCCGAAAATTTTGCCTTCATCGTCCCTAATAATGGACACGGAGAGATGGACGATGATGGCTCTGCCATTTTTTCCCTTCATCTCCAATTCAAAATCATTAACGAAGCCGGCATGGTACAATACCTGCCACATCCGCTTCCTGTCTTCCGGACTGCAATACAGTTCCCTCGGGTCCAGCGACAGAAGTTCCTCCCTTGTATAGCCGAAGAGTTCAATGCCGGCCTGATTGACGTCGAGAAGCCGTCCGGTGGGATCAGAAACCAGGATTACGTCCTTAGATTCTTCAAAAAGGTGCCGGTATTTCTTCTCGGACTCGTTGCGCGTCTCGATCTCCCTGCTCAGCTCCCGGTTGGCCTCAAGCAGCTGACTCTGCGCCGCAGCCAGCCGCAGGTGGGTCCGCACCCGCGCCAGGACTTCCTGTTCCACAAACGGTTTGCTGATGTAATCAAGGCCCCCGGCCTCGAAGGCCCTCATTAGTACGTCCGGCTCCGCCAGAGCGCTTATGAAAAGTACGGGTATGTCGGCGGTGACAGGGTCCGCCTTCAGATGGCGGCATACCTCGAACCCGTCCATCCCGGGCATCATGATGTCGAGCAGGATCAGCTCCGGAGTACGTGTTGCAACGCTCCTGAGAGCAAGTTCTCCATTGACGGCCATGCAAATGTCGTGGTCCTCGGCGGCGAGAATTTCCTCCAGAACTCTCAGATTGTGAGTATTGTCATCAACGATAAGTATGCTGCTGTTCATGCCGGTCATTCTCCATTTATGTGCTCTTAGGGCCTGTCCGGAAATAACTGTTACATTCTTGCATCTCATCTTCGGACCATCTTTGACCCGTCTTCAATCGTCAAATCCTCAGCGTAGCCCTGCTACGCCTCCGGTTTGGCTCAATCATACCGGCCAAATCTGACCCAAATCTGAGCGCCATATTGTTACAGTTATTTCCGGACAGGCCCTTAGCGATAAAAATGTATATTATTTCAATGTGTTATACTATTTTTCCCCTTGCAGGAACAGTGAGATTTTATTTATAATAAAGTTAGATAGAATTGCGGGGGTCGAGTAGATACGACCCTCATTTGCCCTAGTAACTCACCCTCCTTGTTACTAGGGTGTTTTTTATGCAGAGACCGCCACTTTTTCCAGAGCCGGTTCCGGACGTAATTTCAGATCCCGTCAAAATAATTTTGGGTCGGTTTGCATGGAATGGATCTTGGCCCTGCTGCAGAACGTCATTTTCGCTAAGGGAAGCAGGAGATGCTTGAAGA
>DATEVI010000309.1:0-2529 GCA_035281865.1 Geobacteraceae bacterium
CAATTGCTGTTGAGCTTGACGTTGATCCCGAATTACTTGCGACAGGCTATCCAAAGGAATATACCCAGGTGCTTCTCAATATCTTGTCCAATGCCAGGGATGCCCTCAGAGAAAGAAATACGGAAAAGCCGAAGGTAAATATCAGGGCATTCGCTGAGGGAAACAGGGCCGTTGTCACCATAACGGACAATGCCGGGGGAATCCCGGAGGCGATTATCCACAGAATTTTTGACCTGTATATTACCACCAAGGAGGCCAGTGGCGGCACCGGCATCGGTCTCCATATGTCAAAAAACATCATCGAAAAAAACATGGGTGGTACATTGACCGCCGAAAACGCGGACTGTGGCGCGCAATTCAGAATAGCCGTCAATATGCCGGAATATAAGGGGCTGTGAGCCGTGCTTTTCAGGGCACTGCTCGATATTCTCTTCCCTCCTCTCTGCCACGTCTGCAAGTCGTTCATTCCGGATGCAGGTCCCATACATCTGTGCCACGTCTGCACGGAAAAAATTACTCCCGTATGTTCACCCATGTGCACCGTCTGTGGTGTCCCTTTCCGGACAGAACAGGGCATTGACCATGTCTGCGGCTCGTGTACGACCACTTCCAGGCCTTTTGTCTCGGCCAGGGCCGCTGTTCATTTCGACGGTCCGGCACGGGAACTCGTCCACAGGCTGAAATACGGAAACAAGGTGCACCTCTCCCGTCCTCTGGGGCTCATGACGGCCCGGCATCTCTCCTCATTTGCCGCGGAAAGCGGAGTCGAGCTGATTGTCCCCGTTCCTCTTCACCCCAGAAGGCTGAGGCAAAGAGGGTTCAATCAGGCCCTCCTTTTGGCCGATTTCCTCACGAAAAAGTGGCATATCCCCACTTCCAGAAACAACCTGCGCCGCATACGCTGGACCGAACCCCAGGTACATCTTTCCATTGACGATCGGGCAAAAAATGTCCGGGGCGCCTTTGCGGTGAAAGATCCGGACCATTTCGAAGGAAAAAAGCTTCTCCTTGTTGACGATGTCTTTACAACCGGGAGCACCGTTGTCGAATGTGCAAGAGTCCTGAAACGCTCTGGTGCGACCGGGATTTATGTGGCTACAATTGCCAGGGCGGTCGCCGGCTGATATAAAATCCCTGAAAATTATCCTGGTAACAATGGAAGCTCTTCAGGAGTTGCCGGAGGCATCAAGCGACATGGTTGGCGGCCGAAGTGAAAATCGCTTTTAAAATAGGCCCTTTTATGTTAATTTTCAGTTCTTCGTATCCCTTCGACATAAAGATTTGGCGGCGAATTGTCTGATTTTGCGGGCGGTGCGTCATCGACAAGATTATGTGGTGTGCAGTTTGATACCGAAATTGAATTCATCCCGAACCTTCCGACTCTCATCCTTATTTACCTTGAAAATGCCGATTTTATGGCGGTTCCTTACCAACAGACGGTAAAAGTGAATAAAACAATGGCAAAGATAATATGCATAGCGAACCAGAAAGGCGGCGTGGGTAAAACAACGACAGCGGTCAACCTTGCCGCGTCTCTTGCGGTTGCCGAAAGAAAGACGCTCCTGGTTGACATGGATCCGCAGGGAAATGCGGGCAGTGGTGTCGGCATTGAAAAGGACAAGCTACGGGAAAGCATCTACGATGCCCTGATCAACGGGGCCGACCCCACCAACATTGTCGTGAAAACAGACCTTCCGCATCTTGATATTCTCCCTTCCACAACCGATCTCGCCGGAGCCGAACTTGAGCTGGTTTCATCTCCGGAGCGTGAAATAAGGCTGAAAGATTTGCTTCATCCCCTTGCGGAGATGTATGACTATATCCTTATCGATTGTCCACCCTCCCTTGGTCTTCTGACCATAAATGCCATGTCGGCGGCCGACTCCGTGCTGATTCCTCTGCAATGTGAATTCTATGCCATGGAAGGCCTTTCCCAGATACTAAAGACCATCAAGCTGGTCAGGAAAGGGTTGAATCCCGGCATCTCCATCGAGGGTATCCTGCTTACCATGTTCGATTCCCGGATAAACCTGTCACGCCAGGTATGCGAGGAGATCAGAAGCCATTTCAGCGAGTCGACCTTCAAAACAGTAATCCCGAGAAATGTCCGCCTTTCGGAAGCGCCGAGTCACGGGAAACCGGTTTTGCTGTACGATATTACTTCACGGGGTGCATCCAGTTATCTGGATCTGGCAAAGGAAATCATCCAAAGGGAGGGAAGCAATGCTTAAGAAGACCGGCCTCGGCAAGGGGATGGCTGCGCTCCTCCCGGTTGTCGAAGATGAGAGTAGGAAATATTTTTCCTGTCCCATAGAGGAAATAAGACCGAACAAGCACCAGCCGCGCAAGACCTTTGTTCCGGCCAAACTCGAGGAACTTGCCGCATCTATCAGGGAAAAGGGGATATTGCAGCCGCTGGTGGTCAGGAAATCGTCAAACAGCTACGAGCTGATCGCCGGGGAAAGGCGCTGGCGGGCGGCCCAGAAAGCAGGTCTGAGGGAGGGCCCGGTCGTCATCCAGGATGTTTCC
>DATEVI010000310.1:0-3096 GCA_035281865.1 Geobacteraceae bacterium
TCCTTCTTCTCGGCGGTGGCCTCCTGGGCCTGGCCCTCTACGGAAAGCGGCGCATGAAAGCTTGAGCAATTTTATCCTGAAAAAAGGGGAGCCTTGCGAGGCTCCCCTTTTTTTTGCGCTCTTTGCACGAAGGGAACGAAAAGGTTTGCAGATATCGGTTGCGATATCAGATGAACCAATATTTAACAAGCCCCAATTCCCTCCAGCAAGTCCTCGAGTCTTTCCTTCCTGCCATTCTCCGTCAAGTCCGCCAGCCTTCTGTAAAAATCATTTTTCCTATAAAAAGCAGTTTCGCGCAAAGCTCGCAAAGATCGCAAAGGAAAATCAGTCGGTTACTTAACACTGGCTTTTCACCTGATCGGTTCGGGTCCATATCTTCACAAGTATTTGAATTTCTTTGCGGCCTTGGCGCCTTTGCGCGAGTAAATGCCGTTTTTAGGTTTATCCGCGAAGAACACGAAGAAACCCTAAGAAGATCAAAGGGATTTGCTATGTGAACTGTAAGGATGCGTCAAATATGTTTTGGAAGCTTTTGAATTCCTTCATGAAACTTTGTGCGCTTCGTGGACGGATGATTTTCCAGCATAAATTTTCTGAGGCAGAGACCCGTGATTGATTTTTATTTGAAATATAGTATATAGTAACTGGCGACAAGATGAAGATTCTAATTATTTTCTGATACCTTAGCGGATTGACGTATCCCACCGCGGGTGCGAACGGCTAAGCCAGGCGGCTGCCCTTCATGGGCACAAAGAAACCACGGAGAGCGTCGACGAGGCTGAGGATGTCAGTGTTTCGCTGGCTACCATAGGAGCGGCAGGAGGTTTGTTTCCTCCGCCCAGCCTGTCTTACGCAATATGGTATCGCTAGTTCATGGGTTCGGGGGATGGAGTGAATTCTTTTTATTTTACCGTGGACCTGCAACTGCGGGTTGTTTCGATAAGCAGGGAGTTGGAAAAAGCCAGGACCAATTCTTCTCAGCCGTTGCTGGGCCTCCCCTACCACGAGGTGCTGCCCCTGATCTTTCACGACGGCGCTGAGGCCGTCAGGCAAGTCGTCCTCAGCGGACAGCCCCTCACTCTGAAGAACTACCGGTTCGCCTGTTGCCACCAGCCTCTCGATGCGGATATCGACATCAGCCCCATCCTCGATGGCGCCGGCCGGACCACCGGTGCCAGGGTGAGCCTCACGCTGATTGAGGGTTGCATCCTGGATGCCCGGCTTAAAAAATCCCAGCACCTGATCGATATCGGCAAGCACGCCGCCATCCTCTCCCACGGTGTCCGCAATCCGCTGAATGCCATCAAGGGGGCGGTTGTCTATCTGAAAAACCGCTACCGGCACGAAACCACCCTCTTGGAGTTCGCCGCTATCATGGAGGAAGAAATCTCCCGTCTCGACCGGTTCATCACGGACTTCCTCAGCGCCTACCTGGGTGACGCCGAAAAGGAGACTACCGACCTCAACAACCTCATCAGGAGGCTGGAGGTCTTGACGATCATGCAAGCCAAGGCTGCCGGCGTCGAGGTTCTGTTTCGCTACGGCGAGGTCGCGCCGCTGCAGTTGAGTCCCTTTCATGTCGAGCAGGCAATACTCAATGTGCTCAACAATGCACTCCATGTCCTGTCTCCTGGCGGAAAGATCACCGTTGAAAGCAGGGTCGAAACGAGAGGCGGCCGGCTCTTTTGCGTGGTGGAAATTACGGATGACGGACCCGGGATTCGGGATCGGTCCGGTGAAGGCTACTCTGCTCCGCTGGAAGAGACGGCACGCGCCAAAGGCAAGGGGTTCGGACTGTTCATCACCAGAGAGGTCCTGCAGGGCCACGGCGGCATGCTTGAAGTCAGGAGCGGCGAGGAGATGGGTACCACCGTGCGCTTGTGCTTCCCCCAGGAAGGCCGGGAGGACGCCAGATGAAAGCCGCTGGACGCGTACTGATCGTTGATGATGAGCCCAACGCTCTCAAAGTGTTGTCCGCGATTCTCACAGACGAGGGCTACCAGGTTTCCCAGGCGTTCAGCGCCAGCGATGCCCTGGCAAAGATCACCGAGAATCTGGATGCCGTCATCACTGACATGCGGATGCCGGGCCGTGACGGCATGCAGCTTTATGAACAGATCGCCGAGTCCTTCCCGGATATTCCGGTGATCTTCCTCACCGCCTTCGGGACGGTCGATTCCGCGGTGCAAGCCATGACCAAGGGGGCCTTTTATTACATCATCAAGCCTCCCGACTACCCCAGCCTCAAGGGGATTCTGGCCAGGGCGGTGGACCAGCGGCGACTGAAGAGGGAACTGGAATCCCTGAAAAAACGGCTGTCCAGCGAAGACAAGCTGACCCAGATCATCGGCAGGAGCGCCGGGATTCGTCGAGTCCTCCAGGTGATCGAGGCGGTCAGGGATTCGGAAAGCAGCGTTCTGATTTTTGGCGAAACCGGCACCGGGAAGGAACTGGTGTCCCGGGATCTCCATTTTACCGGCAGCCGCAGAAATCGACCCTTTGTTGCCGTCAACTGCGCGGCTATTCCCCGAGAGCTGATTGAGGCGGAGCTGTTCGGTTACGAGAAGGGTGCTTTTACCGGAGCCTCGGCGCAAAGGATCGGCCGTGTGGAACAGTCCTCGGGAGGGACGCTCTTCCTGGATGAGGTCGGCGAACTGGAACATTCGGTTCAAGCCAAGCTGCTGCGGGTTCTTCAGGAAAAGGAGATTGAGCGGATCGGCTCGAATTGCCGTGTGCAGGTCGATTTCCGTCTGGTCTCCTCCACCAACCGCGACCTCCCGCGAGAGATCATGGCCGGCAACTTCCGCAGGGACCTTTATTATCGTCTCAACGTCGTTGAAATCGTTCTCCCTCCCCTGCGCGAGCGCATGGATGACATCCCTTTTCTGGTGGCCGAGTTCGTCAAGGAGTTCTGCGCCCGGGAAAGGAAGACCCTGATCGTATCAGACGCTACGATGCAGAAGTTCCAGAACTATTCCTGGCCTGGAAACATCCGCCAGGTTCGCAATGTGGTCGAACGCGCGGTAGTGCTGGCCAAGGGGCATATCATCACCGACCGGGACCTTCCCGAGGAAATGCTCGAAGTCGAACCGGATC
>DATEVI010000311.1:0-5826 GCA_035281865.1 Geobacteraceae bacterium
AAAACTTCCTCAGCTTTCCCACCATGAGATCCACGACATTGTCGGTATAACCCTTGGCCTGGATACGGGTAATGTCCCATTTCCAGAGTCGTTTCGTACCGTCGAATTCCACCATCCTTTCGTCTGTGAGTGTCTTCAAAAACTGAATGGCGAAGAACGGATTGCCCGCGGTCTTATCATGCACCAACCTGGTCAGCGGTTCGACCATTTCCAGTTCGGCGCGAAAGCTGTCGGCCATGAGCCGGCTCAGGTCCCCGAACGACAAGGGAGAAAGGGTGATGGTACGTAAGATCGTCCGTTGCTTACGGATATTATCCAACGCCGATGTCAACGGATGCGAGGGACTCACCTCGTTGTCCCGGTAGGCGCCGATGAGAAGCAGATACCGTGTGTCGGGATGCGTGATGATGTATTCAAGGAGCTTGAGGCCGGCCGAATCAACCCACTGGAGGTCATCGAGAAAGACAACCAGCGGATGTTCCTTCGTCGCGAATACACTGACAAATTGCCGAAAGGACATGTTGAACCTGTATTGCGTTTCGGTGAGGGGTAATTCAGGCACCGGAGGCTGAGGGCCGATGATCAGTTCGGCTTGTGGAATGATGTCTACAATGAGTTGACCGTTGATTCCCAGAGCCTCTTGAATCAGGCGCTTCCACTCCGCAATGCGTTCCTCGCTCTCGGTGAGAATCAGCCGGATCATTTCCCGAAAGGCTTCAACGATCGTCGAATAGGGAATTTCTCGTTTGTACTGGTCAAACTTGCCCGAGATGAAGTAGCCGTGCTCCCGGACGACGGGCCTGTACAGCTCCCGCACCAGCGAAGTCTTGCCGATGCCGGAATAGCCGGCAACCATCACCATCTGCGGTGTTCCCGATTCAACGACCCGGTCGAAAGCGCTCAGAAGAGCATTGATATCTCTTTCACGGCCGTAGAGTCTCTGTGGAATCATCAGCCGGTCGGATATGTCCCATTCTCCCAGCGGAAACGGTTCGATCTCCTTCCCGTCTTGCCACTGCTCAAGGCATTTCTCCAAGTCGTATTGAAGGCCTGAAGCTGTCTGGTAGCGCTCTTCGGGGTCCTTGGCGAGAAGCTTCATCACGATGTCCGAGAGCATCTCCGGAATTTCCGGAATGACTTCCGTCGGCGGCCGTGGTATGCGGGCAATGTGGCAATGCACCCATTCCATAATGTCGCCGCCCTGAAACGGAAGCGTGCCGGTGAGCATTTCGTAAAACGTGACACCCAGCGAGTACAGATCGGTGCGATAGTCGACCGCCCTGTTCATGCGCCCCGTCTGTTCGGGCGACATATAAGCAGGCATTGTCTCGATATTCCGGGGGGGTGTGCTGATTGGATGTTCTTGCTGCAGGAGCGAAGTTGCAGGGAATCCGGTGAGCTTAACGGCAGAAGTTTCAGGGTCGACAAGAATATTGCGGGGCTCGATATGTTCATGGATAATGTTGCGGCTGTGCATCTCCGCCAGCGCCGCCGCAATGCCGGCGGAAAGCCGCAAGAAGCGGCCCGTTTCCATTGGTGCGCCGCATAGTGTATCGAGCTGCCTCACCCCTGCTCGCCTCGCTTGCCGCTTGACGGCGGCGGCTCGTTAATGATCGCCCAGAACACTCCCAACTCCTCGACGGCATTCATGAATTCGCCGAAATCTACCGGCTTCACCACGTAGGCATTGACGCCCAGCTTGTAGCTCTCGACCAAGTCCCGTTCTTCACGGGATGAAGTGAGGACCACCACCGGTATCAGCTTCAGCTTCGTTTCGGACTTTATGGTGCGAAGCACCTCAAGGCCGTCAATCTTGGGGAGTTTGAGGTCAAGGAGGATCACCGCCAGATCTTCGCAGACGCCCCCGGCGAATTTATTGCGACAGAAGAGAAAATCCAGCGCCTCTTCCCCGTCCTTAACCCACTCGACGCCGTTGGCGAGATTGTGTTCCGCCAGCGCTTCCAGGGTGAGTTCCGCATCATTGGGATTGTCCTCCACCAAAAGGATCCGTTTCAATTTAACCACCATCGGCTTTCCCCCCCTGTTCGGCATATTTTTGAGCAGCATGCCGGCATCCTCTCCGGGCAGCTCATGTCCCGACCGGTTTCTTTCCTGAAATTCATTATAACATATCATTCATTGGCCGGATGCCAACTTGTTCCCCTCTTTCGGCACACGGTTCGGCCGCAGCTGAGTATCCCGTCGTCAGTGCCCGTAAGGAAGAAGGGCAGTCACCGACACGGTCGGGGTTGCAAGAGGCTCGATTATGCAGACGGAAACATTGTCAGGCCCCCCGCCCCCGTTAGCCGCATCGACAAGGGCACCAGCCATGGCGGTGAGGTCCTCCCGGTTGCCGTCCATGATTCGCCCGATCTCCATGTCGTCCACCGCTCCGGTCAACCCGTCGCTGCACATGAGGAGAAGATCCGCCGGCTCCATGTCGAGAGCACGGATCTCCGGTATCAATTCTTTAGAGGGTCCGACCGCCTGGGTCAGGATGTGCCGATAGGCGCGGGGAATCCGGTCGAGGGGTATTTCACCGCTCGCGGCGAGAACGGCGAAGTAATTGTCATCAGTTGTAATCTGACTCAGCTTTCCCTCGTGGAAGAGATAGACCCTGCTGTCTCCGACATGACAGGTGAATACTCTCCCTTCCCGGACTATTACCATGTCCTGGGTGGTCCCCATCCCCGCAAGAGAAGGCTCGGCAAGAGACCTCTTGAACACGGCCGAGTGCGCAGCAGCAAGGGCCTCTGCCATGAGCAGGGGGATCTCTTCATCCCGTCCCCGCTCCGGGAGGTGCCTTTTCAGCGCCTCGTGGGCCGTCGTCGCGGCAAGACGGCTTGCCACCTCACCCCCCGGTCCGCCCCCCATACCGTCCGCCAGAAGGAAAATGCCTCTGTCCTCGTCCGCGAGAACGAAGTCCTCGTTGTTTTCACGAATCAAGCCGGGATCGCTTTTCCACGCTGAACGCATTCGCCGCCCCTTTTGCATGCTTCCGTCAGCCAGTTTCTGATTCGGAAAGCGGGGATTTTTCGGCCTGGCAAGGAAATCAAGGGGTTGCGCGGAGGCGTACATCGGTACGCCGCACAAGCAAGCCCGCAGATTGACACGGCCAGGGCGAAAAAACACCCTTTCCGGACAGAAACTAGTCCGGCCTGCCGGTCAGGTATTCCATCCCCTCCGGCCAGATTTCCATCACCTGGCGCATGATGGCCAGTTCACCGATGTGGTATGCGTTGTGATCGGCAGCGAGGACAATCTCCCTGAAAATGGTGTAATCCCGGGCATGGGGGATCCGGGCGAAGAAATCGACGGCGGGATCGCGGACAATGTCCTTCAGCGCGCGAAGGTCGCCGATAACGCCGTCGCAGCTCTGCCGCCAGCCCCCTTCGTCGGTTGTTTCGTGCGGACGGGGACGGTATCCTTCCGGGTATGGGGGTGAGACGTGGCCGGGGTTCCTGATGAACTCCAGGATGTCCCACTGGGTGATACGGATGTGTTCAACGAAATGCCAGAAGGAATAGGGCGTGTTCGGCGGCTTGCTGTTGATGTATTCCACGGGAAAACCGGCGACCACTTCCTCAAAATTCATGTGCGCATTCCCCCCGTCGAGAAGCGCCAGGAGTTCTCTCCTCAGAACCTCATCGGCCTTCATGACCATACCTCCTCGGCTGGATTTCCCTTACAGCTTAAAGTCTACTACTGGTCAGGGAGAACGCAAAGCGGGTGGGGTCGGCACAAAAACAAAACACGCTCAGAGAGCGTGCGATGAAATTACCGGATTCCTACGGGGATTTTGCCGGAATGACAGGAAGAGAACTCTTCATTGCTGGTGAAAGGGAGGTCGGTCGGAGCGATCAGGCATACGCTCAGTTTGTCCAGCCGCTCCGCTCGCGATGTCTGAGAATGCCGTTCTCGCATTCAACCTCGTCGATTATTTTCTCCGCTTCACTGGTGGTAAGACCCACCGTCGGCCTGTTTCCCATCCAGTGGGTGAGTTCGTCTTTTGGCGACGTCAGCAGCATGGGCAATGGCGGCCCTTTGACCTGCTTGCCGTTGAGGAAGAGAGCGGCCTCGTACTGGCCGTCACTCTTGATCAGGAGGAATTCGGCCACGAAACCGGAGTTGAGGATTTTTTTGAGGATCAATCTTTTAACTATCATGACTCGTTCCCACCGTCGTTGAACTTAATAAGAGCAGTGCTCCCGGGTATATTACTTATCGGTGGGGGGAACGAATTCTTGAACAGGATTTGTCAAAGCCTTTGCAAGTTCCTGACGAGCAGGTAATAACACACGGCGCCGAAGGAGAGTAGCTTTTTCATGATATGACCGCCTTCCTCCACTTACGAACCGAGTTGATCAGATATACCTCCTCCGCATGCTCCAGTTCCTGCCCGGTAATCGTCCGTTCGCTGATTATGCCCGAGGCAATCAGTTCTTCCCTGAATGTACCGGGCAGCAGTCCCGAATCGATCGGTGGGGTCACGAGCTTTCCGTCGATGCGCGCAACGATGTTGTTGTTCGCCCCTTCGGTAACTTCGCCGCGTTCATTGAGAAAAATGACGTCCGTGCAATCGGACCGGGCCGTCAGTTCCGCCACATATAATGCCCGGTTGTCCGTCTTGTGATAGAGAAATTCGTTTTCCGAATCAACGCGCGTTTCCGCAAAGGCAACTTTGACCGCCCCGCCTTCCAGTTGTTTCGGGATCGACTCGCTGGTAATGCCGATGGAACCGTCGCGGGAAAGCAGAAGCCTCACCTTGTGCGATCCCCGCAGCGAAAGAGAATGGTCATGCAGCGCGTTACGCACCCCGGACTGGTCCAGGGAGAAACCGAAGTAGTAGGCGGACCGACTGAGGCGCCGCAGATGGCGCTCCAGAAGAAAATAACCATTTCCTTCCTCGAAAAGGATGGATTCCAGCAGCCTGAATTCGGAGACTTTCATCCGGGCAAAACGCCCTTTTATCAGGCACTCCTCGTATTCGCTCCGTGGATCGGAATCCCAGGTAATACCGCTGCCGAGTCCCATCTCTCCAGTCCCGCCGGCCCTGTCGATTACTATGGTCCTGATGGCGACACTGAAGGCCGCTTCCAGTCCCGGAGAGATATGGCCGATGCAGCCGGTGTAGAGGTTACGGGGCGAGTCTTCGAGCTCCGCGATGATCTCCATGGTCCGCCTCTTCGGCGCTCCGGTAACAGAGCCGCAGGGGAAAAGTGCCCGGAAAAGATCCACCACTCCCGTACCCGGAATAAGACGGGATGAAATGGTGGAGGTCATCTGGTGAACGGTTTCCAGCGTCTCCACTTCGAACAGGGAGGCGACCTGAACGGAGCCGGTCTGCGAAACCATGCCCATGTCGTTGCGCAGGAGATCGACGATCATCAGGTTTTCCGCCCGCTCTTTCTCGTTTTGCTTGAATTTTTGTATGATCTCCGAGTCCTCCCCGGCCCATCGTCCCCTCTTCGCGGTCCCTTTCATGGGCCGGGTGGTCAGCATGCCGTCGCGTGTGCTGAAGAACAGTTCGGGGGACGCCGACAGGATGCAGAGGCTGCCCAGGTCGAGGAAGGCGCAGTACGGGGCACGCTGTGAGCGGCACAGGTCACGGTAAAAGGACTTTTCGTTTCCGGAAAAGCCGAATCTCCGGCGCAGGGTGAAATTCACCTGGTAGGTGTCCCCGGAAGCTATGTATTCCCTGACGCGATCGACCGCCGCGCAATAATCGTCTGGGGACACTGAGAGTTCGCTGTCCTGGATCGCATAGCCGGGGTCGACTTCCAGTCCCGATGAGAGGGAACCGGGGACGGCCAGGCGTTCCCTGAA
>DATEVI010000312.1:0-4750 GCA_035281865.1 Geobacteraceae bacterium
ATAGATTTCCCTGGACAGTTCCCCTTCGGCAAACATCCCGTGGAAGAAATCTCCCATGGTCTTCGTATAATTGCGCTTGAGACGTATTGCCATACCCCGCGCCTCCACAGGGGCAAGACCGTGGGGATAATCGTCGGAGGCGGTGAACCTGGGAGTACCGCCAACCAGCACAAGCGCCGCCAGACGCTCCTTTATCAGGGCAAACGACTGCAGAGCCACCTGGGCACCCATGGACCAGCCCGTCAGGACGGCATTGCGCAGATCCAGCTGTTCGAAGAGTGCAGCGGTATCCGAGGCAAAATCCGCAAACGTATATGAGCCTGCTTCGCCGGACGACCCGCCGTGACCACGCATGTCCATGGAAACAACCCGGTATGAAGATGACAGGGCTTCCGCCTGGTACTTCCAGAACTGCGCGGACATGGACCAGCCGTGGATGAAGACAAGGGGACGACCTTCGCCATGGGATTCGTAATGTATTGCACCCCCGGATGTGGTTTCGATAAATGGCATGTACTCACTCCGTCAACGGATAAGCGTTTATGCGTCCGCTTCGCTCAAGCGTTAATGCGAAAAACCCTCCGCTTCTCCACTTCCACGCTTCTCCGCTTTACCCAATAACTCCGATTTCCTTACCCGCTCTCGTTATCTTATCCACTGCCTCTTCCAGGTCCGCCCTGCTGTGTGTCGCCATGAGCGTACAGCGCAGGCGGCAGGACCCGGCCGGGACCGTCGGTGGCCGTATGCCCTGGACAAAGATGCCGTTATCCAGAAGTTTTCCGGAAAATTCCATGACCGTTTCCGGTTCGCCCGCAAACACGGGCACAATCTGTGTCTCGCTGCCCATGGTATCGAAACCGGCGGCCTGCAGCGCAGACCTGAAAAAAACGGTGTTTTCTACCAGCCGGGCTCGCAGTGCCGCTCCCTCCCGGGAGTTGACGATATCGATGGCAGCAATGGAAATGGCCAGGACCGCGGGAGGCAGAGAAGTTGAAAAGATAAAGCTTCTGGCCCGGTTCACCAGATACTCGATGATATCACTCGAAGCGGCGGCATAGGCGCCGAAACTGCCGAGGGCCTTGCCCAGGGTACCCATCTGGATGTCTATCTCCGGAAGGACGGCGAAATGCTCGGCGGTCCCCCTTCCTGTCGGACCGAGGACACCGGTGCCGTGGGCGTCATCCACCATCAGCAGGGCATCGAACTCCTTTTTCATTTCGACGAGTTCACGCAAACGCGCAAGGTCGCCGTCCATGCTGAACACGCCATCGGTAACGATAAGGCGCCTCCCGCGTGTTTCGTTCTCTGCCAGAAGCCTCCTCAGTGAAACCATGTCGTTATGCGGGTACCTGACGAGTTTTGCCTTGGAGAGGAGACAGCCGTCTATTATGCTCGCGTGATTCAAGCGATCGCAGAAGATTACGTCTCCCCTGCCGGCCAGGGCCGGGATTATGCCCGTATTCGCGGCGTAACCGGAATTGAAAACGAGCGCCGCTTCCGCCCCTTTGAAGCGGGCGATGCACGCCTCCAGTTCCTCGTGAAGTTCCATGTTGCCGGAGACGAGGCGCGATGCTCCGCTCGACGCTCCATAACTGTTCACCGCACTGACCGCCGCCTCCTTCAGCAGAGGATGATCGGCCAGCCCCAGGTAATTATTGGAACACAGCATTGTAACTTCACGGCCGTCCAACTGCACCCGGCTCTGCTGCGTCCCCTCCACAAGCCGCATACCGCGGTAAAGCCCCTGTTTTTTCAGCGAATCCAGTTCTTCACGAAAAGTACTCATGACTCGTCACTCCTTCCACTTCAGATGTATCATACTTGAGCGACAATCGTCAACCAGACGCTGGCGATGAGTTAACGACCAATATGCGTGCCCTGTGTTGTGATTACTTTTGGTATACTGGAGGCAGACACACATAGGAGCCAACCATGATTCCGCAACGCATGCTGGGAAAGACGGGTGTTCGTGTCGGCTGTATCGGACTTGGCGGAGAAGGAGTCCTGCGGACCTTCGGTCGCGAACGTGCAGCATACGACGTCATTCATAGAGCACTGGAACTCGGGATCAATTATTTCGAGTCGGCCCGCGCCTATGCCGGGAGCGAGGAGTACTACGGCCAAGCCCTGGGAGAAAAGCGCAAGGAGATATTTCTCACCAGCAAATCCCATGATCGCACGGCATCAGGGGCACGTTTACACCTGACGACAACCCTGGACAACATGAAAACAGATTACCTGGATCTGTGGCAGGTTCACGATGTACGAACCGGACAGGACCTTGACGAAATATTCGGTCCCGGCGGAGCAATCGAAGCGTTCCGCTGGGCCAGAGAGGAAGGTCTGGTGCGCTATGTGGGGGTTACCGGCCACCAGGACCCGGAAATCATTGTCAAGGCATTCGACATGTTCGACTTCGACACCGTCCTCATGCCGGTAAATCCCGCTGAGCCCTCATACAAGAGCTTCATCGATTCCGTGCTGCCGGAAGCCCGGCGTCGCGATATGGGAATCATCGGCATGAAGGTCCTCTGCCGGGGACTCGGGCTTCAACTTCCGGGATACGGCACCGTCGAGCCATGGATCCGCTACGCCCTGTCCCATGATCTGTCGACGATCGTAATCGGCTGCGACACCGTGAAACAGGTGGAGGAAAATGTTGCTGCGGCGATTGCCGCCACCCCCATGACCGAAGAAGAACGGTCCAAGACCGAGAAGGCGGTTGCCCGTTATTCCAGGGACTTGATGTATTACAAGTGAATGACGGGTGGAACGAGTCAATCCTGGACGCACAAGAGGAATCGACTCCATCGATGAGGAGATTTTTTGCTTTCGGGTGAGAATCCGGTAATCTATATATGTTTGTGCCGATGCGTGGTCTTACTTCCCACGCTATTATTCAATGTACCGAAAGGTGTGTCTTAATGGATATTTCATCGATAAAGAAGGCTTACCGGCGTTATGCTCCTGCGTACGATTTCTACTTCGGGCTGACACTCAGCCAGGGCCGGAGCAGAGTGGTGGAAAAAATGGGATGCCGGGCAGGCGACAGGATTCTCGAAGTCGGCGTGGGGACGGGACTTTCCCTTCCTCTCTACGACCCTTCGTTGCATGTGACCGGTATTGATATCTCGCCCGAGATGCTCGAACGGGCGCACTCCCTTGTGAAACGAAGACGATTGACGAATGTGGAAGGGCTTTGGGAAATGGACGCCGAGCGGATGGACTTTCCCGATGACAGCTTCGACAAGGTGGCCGCAATGTATGTGGTCACGGTGGTTCCCGACCCCATCCAATTGGTCCGGGAGATGCGCCGGGTCTGCAAACCCGACGGCGAACTGTTCATAGTCAATCACTTCCAGAATCCCAATCCCGTCATAGGCGCATGTGAGCGGCTCCTCGCCCCACTGTCGCACTTTCTCGGATTTGATCCGGCTTTCCCCCTCGACAGGTTCCTTGCCGAGACCGGCCTCGTCGTCGAGGAAAGTTGTCCGGTCAATTTCTTCGGTTTCTGGACGCTGCTCCGCACCGTGAACGACAAAGAAGCGGATGACTTCGAGCAGGATTTGCAGAGATGTAACTAGTTGTTGGAGACCCCGGATTGAAATTATTTCCGTAATTCTGTATTGCTTTTGTAACAACCTTTGCTAAAGTATGTGTTGATTCCTGTCGGGCGTTCGGACAGGACGTCATCTTCCAGGAATCCGGCAAGAATAAATTACTTCGAGAGGTGAATGACTATTATGAAGATGCAAGAAGCAAGGGAAATCGCCAAAAAAAAGGGCATCAAGACAGCAAACATGAAGAAGGTCGACATCATTATGGCCATACAGCAGGCCGAAGGCAATTGTGACTGCTACAACACGGGCACAGCCGCCGGATGTGGCCAAGCAGTCTGCCTGTGGCGCGAGGACTGCAAATAGTTTCTGTCCGGAAAGGGTGCTTTTTCGCCCTGGCTGCGTCAATCTACAGGCTTGCTTGTGCGGCGTACAGATGTACGCCTCCGCGCAATCCCTTGATTTCCTTGCCAGGACAAAAAATCCCCGCTTTCCGAATCAGAAACCAATAGTATCCATCCGGAATCTCCGGAAGCATTCCTACATCATTTACTGTCCTTCCCTCCGGGGCCATGCACCAGGTCGATTACCGTGATCTCCGGGGGCGCCAGGAAACGGACCGGTGGCCCCCATGTTCCGGTTCCCCTGCTCACATACAGGGCGGCATTTCCCTGCAGGTGTGAAAATCCTGTCTTTACCGGGTAAAACAGGCGGGTGACCAGGTTAAAGGGAAATATCTGCCCCTTGTGGATGTGACCGGACAGTTGAAGGTCGAACAGGCCTGCGCTGCCTTTTTCCACTACCGGACGGTGCTTGAGAAACAGGGTGAACCGTGAGTTGGGCAACTGTCTCAGCAGGTCCTTTTCCGCAACCGTGCGTCCCGTTCCCATTTGGCGTCAGGCGGGATCATTTACCCCGGCAATCGTTATACCGGCTGCCTCCGTTACGTCTCCTTCGAGGACGGTAAATCCCGCTTTTCTCGTGAAATCCAGCGCCTGATCGATACCGGCATAATATTCATGATTACCGGTAACCGCGAATTTCCCGTACCTCGGTTTTATTTGCCGCAGTACTTCAACCAGTCCGGAAAGATCGTTGATCTGCCCATCCACCAGGTCGCCCGTCGATACAAGCAGATCGGGATTCGCCTTGTTTATCTCCCCAATGATCCTCTGCAGCCGTCGTTCCCTGAC
>DATEVI010000313.1:0-9479 GCA_035281865.1 Geobacteraceae bacterium
CTGGCCGCCGGCGATGGCAAGCATGATGATGCCGAACGAGGACTGCATCTGGGTCTGCTTGTAAAGGTGGTTGAGCAGTATCTGCGGATTCTCGTCCCGTTTAAGCTCTACGACGATCCTCATCCCGTCCCGGTCCGATTCATCGCGGATGTCGCTGATACCCTCGATCTTTTTCTCTCGCACAAGTTCTGCTATCTTTGCCACCAGATTCGCCTTGTTTACCTGGTAGGGAATCTCCGTGATGATGATTGACTGGCGTTCGGTCTTTTTCTGGGTTTCCACAAAGGCGCGGGCACGCATCTGTACGATACCGCGACCGGTCCTGTAGGCCTGGAGTATGCCTTCCCGGCCGTAAATGAATCCGCCGGTTGGGAAGTCGGGACCGGGGATCAGGTGCAGGAGTTCCTCGAATGTCAGATTCGGGTTGCCGATGACCGAGATGATCGCTTCGATCACCTCCCCCAGGTTGTGAGGGGGAATGTTGGTGGCCATGCCGACGGCGATGCCGGCCGAGCCGTTCACCAGCAGGTTGGGGAACTTGGCGGGCAGGACGAGGGGTTCCTGGAGGGAGCCATCGTAGTTTTGCCCCATGTCCACCGTTTCCTTGTCCAGATCGGCCAGGAGTTCATGGGCGAGTTGTGACATACGGATCTCGGTGTAACGCATGGCCGCCGGCGAGTCGCCGTCCACGGAGCCGAAGTTACCCTGGCCGTCCACCAGCGGGTAGCGGAGAGAGAAGTCCTGGGCCATGCGGACGATAGTGTCGTAGGCCGCAGTGTCACCGTGGGGGTGGTACTTACCGATCACGTCTCCGACCACACGGGCCGATTTCTTGTACGGCTTGTTCCAGTCGTTTCCCATGTCGTACATGGCGTACAGACAGCGCCGATGCACCGGCTTGAGCCCGTCCCGCACGTCCGGCAGGGCACGGCCGATGATGACGCTCATGGCGTAGTCCATGTATGAGCGCTTCATCTCGTCTTCGATGTTGATGGAGGTTTTGTTGATGATTTCGAGCATTCAGGTTCCTCTATGAGATAAAGTTACTTTTCTTGGCTCTTGATAAATCAGATATCCAGGTTCGATACGTTCAGCGCGTTCCGCTCTATGAATTCCCGCCGCGGCTCCACCTGATCACCCATGAGGACGGTGAAGACGTTGTCCGCCTCCACCACATCCTCGATTTTTACCTGGAGGAGGGTGCGGTTGGTCGGTTCCATTGTCGTCTCCCAAAGCTGGTCCGGGTTCATTTCGCCCAACCCTTTGTACCGCTGGATACTGAGACCCTTTTTGGCGCTTTCCATGAAGAAGGAGAGCAGTTCGAGCCCGGTGGTGGAGGAGAAGTGCTCCTTTCCGTCGCCTGATACGACGGCCCGGCCGGTTCCGAAAATATCCCTGACTTTCTTGAAGCTGTCTACCAAAAGTCCGTACTCATAGGAACCGATGGTGTCCACCGTGTGGCTGTCCAAAGCGATCCTCAGGTTGCCCAGCCGTACTATTATCCGGCCGTCATGCATGACTGTGTAATCGGCACCGTCATAGACATTGGCGATATTCACCAGAAGCGGCGCAACACCCTCCAGGTCCTCGACGCCGCCTTTTATTCCGAGGCGGAGGAAGACCCTCACCAGGTCCTCATTGATCCCCCTGCGAACCACCTTGTCCAGGAGAGTCTTGAACTCCACCAATTGACGAAGAATGGGGATGATCTGTTTCCCTGTGTAGGTCTTTGAGCCGTGTTCCAGGAAAAGGGTCATTTCATCGGTTCCCTCCTCCAGAAGATAGTTCTGCAGTGCCGACTCGTTCCTGAGATAAAGCTCACGCTTGCCGCGCTTCACCTTGTAGAGGGGAGGCTGGGCGATGTATAGGTGTCCACGCTCCACGATCTGGGGCATCTGGCGAAAGAAAAAGGTGAGGAGAAGCGTCAGGATGTGGGAGCCGTCGACGTCGGCGTCGGTCATGACGATTATGCGGTGGTAGCGGAGTTTGGCAATGTCGAAGTCATCCTTGCCGATGCTGGTGCCGAGGGCCGTTATCAGGGTCCCTACTTCCACAGAAGAGATCATCTTGTCGAAGCGGGCCTTTTCGACATTAAGAATCTTGCCCTTCAGGGGAAGGATCGCCTGGAATTTCCGGTCGCGCCCCTGCTTTGCCGAACCTCCGGCTGAGTCCCCCTCCACAAGGTAAAGCTCACAGAGTGCCGGATCGCGCTCCTGACAGTCGGCGAGCTTTCCGGGAAGATTGCCCACATCCAGAGCCCCTTTCCTCCGGGTCAGTTCACGGGCCTTGCGCGCTGCCTCTCGGGCTCGGGCCGCATCAATCGTCTTCTCCAGGATGCGCTTGGCCACGCCGGGGTTTTCCTCCAGAAATACAGCCAGCCTTTCATTCATCAGGGATTCCACATATCCCTTGACCTCGGAATTACCCAGTTTGGTCTTGGTCTGCCCCTCGAACTGGGGCTGGGATATCTTCACCGAGATGACCGCCGTGAGTCCTTCACGAAGGTCTTCACCCGAGATGGAGACCTTCACGTTCTTCAGGAGATTGTTGGACGTCGCATAGGTGTTCATGGTCCGGGTAAGGGCTGCCCGGAAGCCGACCAGGTGACTTCCTCCCTCATGCGTATTGATGTTGTTGGCAAAGGAAAAGACCTTTTCATCGTAGGAGTCGTTGTACTGGATGGCTATCTCAATCTCCACTCCCCCCTTCTCGCCATTGACATAGATCGGTTTCGGATGGAGAGCGGTCTTGTTGCGGTTGAGGTATTCGACGAATGAAACTATTCCGCCTTCGTAGTGGAAGTCATGCTGCTTTCCCTCTTCGCGCTCGTCTATAATGGTAATGCGCACGCCGGCGTTGAGGAAGGCGAGCTCCCTGAGCCGCTGGGAGAGAATATCGAAGGAGAAGTCGGTGGTTTCGAATATTGTGTCGTCAGGAAGGAAGGTGACCTTGGTGCCCCGTTTCTTGGTTTCGCCGGTCGCCTCCAATGAACCTTGTGGTACACCACGCCTGTATGACTGGCGAAATACCTTGCCATCCCTTCGTATTTCCAACTCCAGCTGGCTGGATAAGGCATTTACCACCGAAACCCCGACGCCATGGAGACCACCGGAGACCTTGTAGGAGGTGTTGTCGAACTTTCCTCCTGCATGCAGTACCGTCATGACCACCTCCGCCGCAGACTTGCCTTCGGTGGGGTGCATGTCCGTCGGAATACCTCGACCGTTATCATCGACCGTTACAGAACCGTCAAGGTGGATTGTGACACCGATATCGTTGCAGTAACCCGCCAGAGCTTCGTCTATGGAGTTGTCCACAACCTCATATACAAGATGATGGAGCCCTTGGGCGGAGGTTGAGCCGATATACATGGCCGGGCGCTTGCGCACTGCCGACAGACCTTCCAGAACCTTGATCTTGTCGGCACCGTAATCATTTTTCAGTTCATCGGACATTTTCTACCTCATTGAAGTATCCTGCCCCCCTCTACGGGGAAGACAGTGTAGTTGCCGGTTTCGGAAAGACGGAGGTTCTCCGTGCTGGTGGTGGTAATGAAGACCTGCATTTCCTTGCTTTTGAGGAATTCCATGAAGTTGCGATTCCTGTCACCATCGAGTTCGGATGTCATATCGTCAAGCAGGAGAACCGGCGGATTGCCATACCGTTTCCTGATATATTCAATTTCGGCCATCTTCAGCGCAAGAATGAAACTGCGCTGTTCTCCCTGTGAGCCATGGACTTTCAGGACTCTTCCATTGATACACAAGTCGATATCGTCGCGATGAGGACCCACCAGCGTGGTACCTTTCCGCAGTTCCTCCGCGGAATTTTTCAAAAGGCCATCGAGAAGCCTTTGCCGAACTTCTTCCGCCGTGGGAAAGGGAAACTTCATTCCAGTCGCTGCGGAGCGGTATCTGACTTCCGCCTGTTCCTGAAGACCAGATATTGTAGCATAAAATTCGGCCAAAAGTTCAGATATCTCCTCCAGGTACGATATCCTTCTCAGCATCAGCCGCGACCCTGCTTCGGCAAGACTTTCCGTCCATATGTCCATACCCTCGGTCGTACCGGATCTCAGCAGAATATTTCTGTTTTTCAGGATCTTGTAATATTCCTGGTGGATAGACAGATAGCGGACATCACCGCTGAAAACAGCTCTGTCCAGGTATCGTCTGCGTGACTCCGGCAGACCCCTTACCATTGCAATATCTTCGGGTGAAAAGACGACCATGTTGAGACAGCCGAAAAAATCGGATGGTTTGGAGACTGCCTTGTTGTCCACTTTCGCTTTTTTCCCCGAGGGTTCAACCGAAATAGAAATTTCGCGAACTACGCCGTCCCTGTCGACCCAACCTTTCACCAGGGAAGACGTTGAGCCTATTTTAATCAAATCACTGTTCTTGTGCATCCTGAAAGACTTCATGGTTCCTAGAAGATAGATCGATTCCAGGATGTTTGTTTTGCCCTGCGCATTGTTGCCGACGATGATGTTAAACCTTTTTTCGGGAAAGAGTTCTGCTTCGTCGATATTGCGAAAGGAACAAATACAGATCTTCTTCAGTTTCATTGCTTATATTTTTACCTTCACAGAAAAAAGGCCCCTCGTTGCAGAGCGGCCTTTTTAAAGGCGTGAGTACAGTTCATGACGGGATTATCAGAGTCTCATTGGCATTATCACGGACAAGAAATCATGTCCCTGTTGTGGCTTAAGTATGGCCGGCGAAAGTTCATCTTTCAGATGGAGTTCAACTTCGTCTTCATCTATTACCGACAGGACGTCTATCAGATACCTGGCATTGAACCGGATTGCTGTCGTTTCCCCTGTATAGTTGACTTCCATATTTTCATGGGCTTCACCGAGTTCCGGATTGTTGGCCGAAATTTCCATGGTGCCGTTTTGCACTTCCAGCTTAACGCCTTTGAATTTGTCGCTCGATAGGATTGACATTCTCCTAAGGGAGTGGAGAAAGTCGATGCGGTTTATGACTGCGATCCTGTCGTTGTTGACCGGTACTACTCTGGTGTAGTCGGGAAATTCGCCGTCCACCAGCCTCATAATGACTATGGTATCACCCTTCCTGATTACCGAGTTGTTATCGACAAAGGAAAGGAGTACGTCACCGCTTTCGTCTTCGGTCAATTTTTTTATCTCGAAGATGCCCTTCCTGGGGAGGATCACGCCCCTTTCAAGGTGGCTTTCAGTGGTGTCATTGAGATCGCTTTCAGAAAGGGAAAGCCGGTGACCGTCGGTGGCAACCAGTTTCAAGGAGGTATTACCGTCTTTTACGGATGTAGCGAAGAAGATGCCGTTAAGATTATATTTTGTTTCGTCCTGGCAAATGGCATATGCGGTTTTTTCCACCATTCTGTTCAACTTTGCACTGTCTAGCTTTATGTATTTTGCATCATCGATCTTCGGCAGGTAGGGAAATTCCTCTGAGGAAAGACCTACGATGTTGAAGCGTGCTTTGCCGCATTGCAGATCAACCCAGTCATTTTCCCTGGTAGCAAAGTATATTTCGGCTTCCGGAAGCTCTTTTATAATTTCATAAAGTTTCTTTGCTGAAACGGTTATTTTGCCTTCTTCCGATACGGAGGCGTCATAGGAGCTTTTCATGCCAACTTCCAGATCCGTTGCGGTTACAAGGATTTTTCCGTTGCAAGCCTCTATGAGGACGTTTGCAAGTATAGGCATAGTCTTTCTGGTTTCTATGATTCCCTGGACTTTTTGCAGGGCTTTGAGAAAGGTTTCTTTTGCAATGGCAAATTGCATGTGTCCTCCGAAAAATGAACAGGTACCTATTACTTATAGATTTTAAAATATTTTCAGTAGTAGTAAGCAGTTCCCTGTTGATATGTAGAAAAGTCGATTTTACAGCGGTAATTCGATAATTTCCGCTGTTGATAAAAATGTTTATGAAAGAAGATTTTCCAGCCGGTTTTGAACAGGGCAGCAAACTTTCAACAACCTGCCACAGTTTATAAACAGCTTTTGCGGTTTAATCCAACAGTCCCCTTTTTATATTATCGATACTGGTTTTCATCTCCAAGTCAGAGGTGATTTGCTTCGTAATTTTCTTGACTGAATGGATTATGGTCGAATGGTCCTTGCCTCCGAACCTGTCGCCGATCTCGGGGAATGATGCCTTGGTCAGCTCCCTGCAAAGAAAGATTGCAATCTGCCGCGGGATGACGAGGTTTTTGAGCCTTTTTTCAGATTTCAGTTCAGATATCTTTATATTGAAATAGTCGGCGACGTGCTTTTGAATTATCTCAATAGTCAGGTCTCTGTTTTTTTCGACGATGATGTCCTTAAGGACTTCCCGGGCCATACAAAGGGAAATTTCATTTCCGGTCAAGCTGGCGAATGCTCCAAGACGTATCAACATACCCTCGAGTTCACGTATGTTGCTGGTCGAGCTGGAGGCCAGAAAAAGTGCCACGTCGTCGGGCAGATTTATGTGATCGATTTCCGATTTTTTCTTGAGTATAGCTATCTTTGTCTCGATATCAGGAGGCTGTATATCGGCTATCAGACCCCACTCAAAACGTGACCGGAGTCTTTGTTCCAACCCCGGCATGTCCTTGGGGAACTTGTCGGATGTCACTACAATCTGCTTGTGCGATTCGTACAGTGAGTTGAAAGTGTGGAAAAATTCTTCCTGCGTTCTTTCTTTGCCGGCAATGAACTGGACGTCGTCGATGAGCAGGACATCCATGCTTCTGAATTTGTTGCGGAAAGATTCCATTTTGTTGTAGCGCAGGCAATTTATCAACTCGTTCATGAATTTTTCGGAACTGTAGTAACAAACCCTGGCACTCTGGTTATTTTGCCAAACATGGTTGCCAATGGCGGTCAGAAGATGTGTCTTTCCAAGACCTACGCCTCCATAGATAAACAGAGGATTGTAGTTTGAAGCCGGATTGTTAGCCACGGCCTGAGTAGCTGCATGGGCGAACTGGTTGCTGGCACCGCAGACGAACGTATCGAAAGTGTATTTAGGATTGAGATTGGGTATGAATTCGGGACCCTTACTGTTTACGGAAATTGGTAAAATTTCCTTTACCTGCTCTTCCGTTCCTGATATCTCTTCTGTTGACCGAGGCTTCATGGCGGCGGGTGTTATATGCGACACCGTCAGTTCCACATCGAGTTTGGACTTGTGGATGGCGGATATAGCTTCCTCTATCATGGGAAGATAGTTGTCGCTGATCATTTCTCTGAAGAAGTCATTCGGTACTTCCAACAGAATAGAGTCGTGCCTTACTTCCATGAATTTCAGGGGTTGTATCCAGGTATTGAAGGTATGCTGGGTGAGCACTTTTTGTAAGTTGGACAGCGCTTCTAGCCAAACCTTTTCCATATGCGAAACCTTTTTGTGTATCGTGATTTATACACAAGTTTATCAACAGTTGTTGATAAAGTGAAATAATACCAGTAAATCAGGTAGTTGGCTGATGGGAAAGTACGAATAAATTGTGGGTTATCCGGATTTTAAGAGACTTGAACACTACCAGAGACAGGTATAATTTGCAAGGTTAAATTTTCCTAGCACTTGAAATTTGAGCTTGACAAAATCTGCTCGGTATGGTTATAAATTAACTCTTTACGTGTGACATTTAATAGTGACAGATCAGGAGTTTGAACAATGAAAAGAACTTTTCAGCCAAGCAATGTATCCAGAAAGAGGACTCACGGGTTTCTGGTTCGGATGTCGACCAAAAACGGGAGACTGGTCATCAAGAGAAGACGTGCAAAAGGTCGCAAGAGATTGGCCGTACAGATAGCAACCAAATAGTGCCTTCTGAATTTTCCTTCAGCAAAAAGGAACATCTGCGAAAAAGGGTGGATTTTTTGCTCCTGTCCGCGACAGGCAGGAAATGCCATACGGAGCATTTCATCATCGTATGGTCAGGTGCAGATACCGGTAATGCAAGGCTCGGTGTAACGGTGAGCCGTAAAACCGGTAATGCTGTCGTGAGAAATCGCATAAAAAGATACATGCGAGAATTTTTCAGACTTCACAAAGAGCTGTTTCACGAGGCCGACTACAATCTGATCGCAAAAAGGGGAGCGGACAAACTCCGCTTCCGCGACGTCTGTCTTGAGCTCGACAGGGCTTTACACAATATAGTGTCAAAAATGAAATGTTGACAAAGTTCTTCATATTCATCATTGAGTGCTACCAACGGTATATATCACCTTTTATGGTGAACGCCTGTCGCTTCTATCCCACCTGCTCACAATATTCAAAGCAAGCACTTGAAAAATACGGCCTCATAAAGGGTATCCTTTTCACCGTCCTGCGGCTTCTGAAATGTCATCCATTTCATCCGGGCGGTTATGATCCGGTAAAATAGTCAAACAGGAGTGTTCATGGAAAAGCGAGCAATTATTGCTGCAGTCTTGTCGATAGCCTTTTTCTATGCCTATTATATGTTGTTTCCCTCTCCGCAAAAGGAGCTACCAAAGCAAGCGCCCAAGCAGGTCACAACGCCTGCACCGGCAACAGTCGCATCCGAACAGCGTGTAATTGAAACAAAGCCGCAACCGCAACCGCAGTCCGGAGCGTCTATAGCGAAGGATGTGGTTGTTGATACCGACCTGTATACCGCGGTATTTTCCAATCAGGGTGGAAGCCTAAAGAGTTTTGTTCTAAAGAAATACAGGGAAAGCAACACCGCAGGCGGAAAGCAGGTTGCACTGATAAATGAATCCAATCCAGGCCTGTTTGCGCTCAAGACAGGTTCCCAAGGGATATCGTTATCACCGGCGGTTATTTACAGCACAACGGTCGACCGCCTCACTGTTAAAGGTGATCAAAAGCGGACTCTGGATTTCATTTATACGTCCGCACATGGTTATACCGTTAAGAAAACGTATACTGTCCACGGGGACGGTTATAATATAGATCTGAATACTGAGATCATAAATAACGATGCGAACACTTTGTCAGGCAAACTGGAACTCGCGTTTCCATATCAGGTGGTAGACAAGGACAAACAAAGCAGGTTTGAAGTTAGCGGTGCAGTAACTTTCGCAGACAACGCATTCAAGAGTGAAAAGTTAAGCGATCTTGAATCCAAACCGAAGCTTTTCGAAAAAAACATCTCATTGACAGGTTTTGCTGACAAGTACTTTCTGAGCGCAGTATTGTCGAAAGACAAAGATATAAGTGAGGTGAGGACGGCCAAGGGTACCGGAAATTACATAGATTCAACTATCATGTCACCCGCGTTTTCCATTGCGCCAGGACAGGAATACTCCGTTTCCTACAGGCTCTTCTTCGGTCCCAAGGATCTCGACATCCTGAAGTCCCAGGGGAATAATTTGGAGAAGGCGCTGGATCTCGGGTGGTTTTCAGCCATCGCTAAACCTCTTCTGTTTGTCCTGAAGTTCTTTTACCAATACACTCACAATTACGGTGTGGCGATTATCATCATTACGGTAATACTGAAGATACTGTTTTTTCCTCTGA
>DATEVI010000314.1:0-6686 GCA_035281865.1 Geobacteraceae bacterium
GTTCCGTTTTCATGTCGGCAAAGACAACATCTCCTACTGGATACATGCGAGAGACCTGCCCGGCCGCCCTGCCTCCCACGGTTGCATCGGCGTATATGATGAGGCGATGCAGAACAGAATGTACGGGATTCCCGGACAACCCGTTCTGGATGACGCAAGGAAGCTGTATGACTGGGCGGTGGGAGAAAATGACTATGAGGACGATACAGGCGAACTCGAATTACTCGAAGACGGACCCATCGTGGAAGTAACTGGAGAGAATCCCGGTTACCGCCCTGCTCCGTTCGAGTCAGTTATCGCACGGCGCGGAGGTTTAAAAGAATTCATGGCCGGCATTGGTGATCTCATATCTTTTCGCTTGTCGAGCAATAACCGCCTGTAGCAGGAATAGCAGCCATACCGGTGTCTTGACAGGGCAACATGTTAAGACAATTTCCATGAATACCCGATCGAAAAACTTGGTTCCCCCATTCATGATTGGCACTTTAAAGTCCCGGCCACATCCTTCCAATCGCCCGAAACACCGTGTTTCCTTTAAGTACACCACTCGACCTGAAAAGCATCAGTCACCACACCCCCTGAGCTTCCGATGAAATCGATATAGAAGCCTGCCGACGGTATTCGCCGGAGAGGTGGCGGCACAAATGCTCCCAAACCCGGAAACTTGCCGTAACTGTTGAAATAAAACTCCGTGTCCGGTAATTTTGATGCAAACCGCTTTTCAAGGAGTCAACATGAAAATCCTCGTGACCAACGATGATGGAATTCACGCCCGGGGCATCACCATTCTTGCCGAAGAATTGCGCAAACTGGGGACGGTCACGGTTGTCGCGCCCGACAGGGAACGGAGTGCGGTAGGCCACGCCCTGACCCTGCACCACCCGTTGCGCGCAATGGAAATGAGCCCTTCGGTTTTTGCCGTTGACGGTACGCCGACGGATTGCGTGAACCTCGGATTACATAATCTCATCGGCTTCAAGCCGGATATCGTAGTTTCCGGCATAAACAGGGGCGCCAACCTTGGTGACGACGTTACCTATTCGGGAACGGTATCTGCCGCCATGGAAGCCACTTTGATGGGAATCCCCGCCTTTGCGGTTTCTCTGGCTACGGGAGTGCTGGAGGGCAACTATCTCCCTGCAGCCGAATTTGCCGCGAGACTTGCCCGTAAGATATTTGAGAGCGGCCTCCCCGCGGACACTTTTCTCAACGTCAATGTACCCGATCTTCCCGGATCCGAACTTCTTGCCCCCGTTATAACCAGGCAGGGCAAAAGACGTTACGAGGGACTCATAATAGACAAGATCGATCCGCGAGGAAGAAAATACTACTGGATCGGCAACGGCGAGCAAAACTTCATGGACATCGAGGGAACCGACTACCACGCGGTTTCAAGGGGGTATATTTCCATTACTCCCCTTCACCTCGATCTGACGAACTATGATTCGATGGAGACATTGAAGAGGTGGGAGTTTCCGGAATAATTCTGCTTCTGTTGGACTTTTTTGGTCCCATTTGATATAAATAGCAATCCGCATACCAGGGAGTCTCATGAATTTTGAAATTGCCAGAAGAAGAATGGTTGAGAGCCAGATCATTTCACGCGGCATAAAAGACCGCCGTGTCATAGATGCGATGCTGAAGATTCCCCGACATGTATTTGTCGAAGAGGCCATGGCCGCCCAGGCTTATAACGACAAGCCTCTCCCCATTGGAGAGAAGCAGACGATTTCCCAACCGTACATGGTCGCTCTTATGACCGAACTGCTCCAGCTGACAGGGAAGGAAAAGGTCCTGGAGATCGGCACCGGATCAGGGTACCAGGCCGCCGTTCTGGCTTTGGTGGCGAACCGGGTCTACACAATGGAAAGAATTCGTCCACTGGCGCTGAAGGCCCGTCGGGCCCTTGACAGCCTCGGTCTGCTGAACATAAACATCAAGATTTCCGACGGAACGATGGGATGGAAAGAGGAAGCACCCTTTGACGCAATCCTGGTCACGGCCGGGGCGCCTGATGTCCCTCTCGAATTGACCGACGAGCTCGCAATCGGCGGAAGGCTGGTAATTCCAGTGGGGGATCAGTTTGAGCAGACCCTGGTAAGGATAATAAAACGGGAAGACGGTTCCCTTGAACAGGAACAGATTGCAGGCTGTCGCTTTGTAAAATTAATCGGCAAACACGGCTGGGAAGGTGAAGAATAGCCGTCATAAACTTTGCATTTTAGAGTCTTGCCGGTATTGCAATAGCAATTGCATTACTGCAAACCGACGTTTTCTCAAAGAGGTGATAAATGGAAATGGAAAAATTACTGGACGACATTGAAGAAGAGGATAGTCCCGAACAGACCGAGGACTTCACTGAACCGGAACCGGACACCCTTGTCTTTGAAGAGGCTGAAGAGGCTGAAGAGGCTGAAGAGGCCGAGGAAGATGATTCCAAACCGCTTTTCGAGGGTCACTACGATGATGCCATAAAACATTATCTGCGCGAGATACAAAAAACGACGCTTCTCACGGCCGATGAGGAGAAGGAGCTTGCCGCCCGGATTGACCGGGGAGACAAGGCCGCCAGGGACAAGATGATAGAGTCGAATCTGAGGCTGGTTGTCAAGATCGCCAAAAGGTACATAAACAGGGGATTGCCGTTTCTCGATCTCATCGAAGAGGGAAACCTGGGATTGATAAAGGCCGTTGAAAGGTTCAAGCTCTCCAAGGAATGCAGGTTCTCCACCTATGCGACATGGTGGATACGGCAATCCATCGAGCGTGCGCTCGTAAACCAGTCACGTACCATACGGCTGCCTGTTCATGTCTCGGACGATATAAACAGGATGCTCAAGATGACCAGGGAACTGGTGCAGAAGCTGAACAGGGAACCGTCCATCAAGGAAGTAGCGGCCCAGATGTCGGTAAATCCCGCATACGTGAGGCGTCTCATGGTACTCCTGAAGAAGACCTATTCCATCGAGAGGCCGATGGGCGAAAACAGCGATTATTTCCTGATCGACACCATTGAAGATACGTCAACCGTCTCACCTGCGGCGCTCCTGGAAGACATAAACAAATTCGAGCTGGTTACCGAATGGCTGGAATCGCTCTCGGAAAACGAAAGAAAAATCATCAGCCTCCGTTTCGGCCTGGGCGACAAGGACCCGCAAACCCTCGACGTTATAGGTCGCAGTTTCGGCGTAACGAGGGAGCGGATACGTCAGATCGAGGCCAAATCATTGGAAAAACTGAAGAAGATTGTTGAATCCACCGAATTCAAACCTAAAATAGAAAATCCATAGATTAGGAGAGGGCATGGAAGACCTGAAAAACATCATCCGCGACATACCTGATTTCCCCAAAAAAGGGATCATCTTCAAGGACATCACGACACTCCTGGCCAATGCCGCCTCTTACCAGCGGATGATAGACTTAATGTCACACCGGTACATCGGCAAGAAAATCGATAAGGTTGTCGGCGTGGAGGCAAGGGGTTTTATCATAGGAGCGGCCCTTGCCTACAAACTTGGAGCCGGTGTCGTTCTGGTGAGGAAACCGGGCAAGCTCCCCGGCCAGACGTTCAAAAAGAGTTACGAGCTTGAATACGGGCAAGACACACTGGAGATCCACACCGATTCCATCAAAAAAGGGGAAAAAATAATCATCGCCGACGACCTTCTGGCGACGGGCGGAACTATCTCGGCTGTGGTCGACATGGTTAACAGCATGCAGGGGGACATCGTCGAGTGCTGCTTCATGGCCGAACTGGAGTTCCTCCACGGCAGGGACAAGCTTCCTTCCGGCAAGGTTTTCTCCCTCATCAAGTTCTGAAATATTGCATTTGACTGGAATAGCTTTACAATTCCAGAAAGAAAATAACTTGCAAAATTGCACCCGGTGATATATAAAATTTCACTCCGCAACGTCCCCGTAGCTCAGCAGGATAGAGCGTCGGATTCCTAATCCGCAGGTCGCACGTTCGAATCGTGTCGGGGACACCAATAATAACAAAGGGTTACAGTTCAGGCTGTAACCTTTTTTATTTTGTGGATAACATATGAGTAACTCCTGAACCAAGAAACCTGCCCTCGATTAATTTTACTCGTCAAAGCTTCAACTTCTGCTATATTTTATGCCACAAGATGCATGCTATGACCAAAACAGGGGGAAACAATGAAATCAACCATATTCTGCCTTATTCTTGCCTTGGGCTTGTGCGCCGACGTAAGTCATTCCCAACAACCCGCTGAACGTTTGCAGATATCAAGCAAAGGTAAACCGGTCGGGTTGAAAGTAACCACTTCGCAGCGGGTTAATTTTGCAAAAAGCTTTGAAAAAAGGCTTAAAGCTAGAGGTGATAATGCCCAGGTAGTCACCCAGGGAGATGCAAACAAAACCCTCGTTATCAAGTGGTCTTCACTCAACCGCGCTTTCGCTCGAGAAATGGCTGATAATGCTAAAATGGTCACGGATTTGAGGGAAATGGGTTTTAAGCGGATGTTGTTGATGGACGGCAAGAAATACGCATGGGACGTAGACTTGAAAAATTGATACGAAATCATTCCGTTCAAAGCAATCCATTTGAGGCTTGGAAAGGGTCGGCAAATCAATGCCGGCCTTTTTTATTCGCAGGCGCGGATACCCATACGTCAATAATTTGTCATTTTGGCTCTAAACACCTGTAAAAGTGGATAACTTTTACGTATACATACGCAAATCCGCACAACGAGAACCTGTGCATCCACAAAAACTGTGGATATCCCTGTTTACAAAATGAGGCTCTGAACAAAAATGGCCTTAAATCCATTATATTTATAGCTATTTGCATAATTTTTAGGCAATTAGTCATTGGAGATAAAACCAATTTTCGGATATACTTTTTCTTATGGAGCTTTAGGCTCTCACGGCGATAATTCAGGTTTTGATTCCCTCTGATTCCGACAACAGAAGCCGGATATCTACCCCTCCGGCACTGGATGAGCAGAAATCAATATGGCACATGACATTGTAAACATAAAAATTCTCGATGCCAGGGTTTTTGTCTCTGATACAAAGGCCTTCTGGACCGTACATCTTTATGTTGGCAATGAATATTCTGAAGTGACGGGCCTCGTATTTCTCGACCCCGACCATGTCGACCTGAGATTCGAATCATTGCCGATAAAGGCTGTATCAGCTTTTTCGCCGGAGAATGAACTGAAACGGGACAATGCCCTGAATGCAATTTCGGGAAGATCAGGGATAGCCGTGATGGTCCTTGAAAAGGTCTTGAAATCCTTCCTGAGCAATTGCCTTTTTTGCCTCAGTCCGGTATCCAGCTCTTTAGATACCTTTGGAGTCAAAAGGGCTATCTCCTACCGCCACAGGGGGAAACAGTATGCAATAAAGGAAAAACGAAGCAGGGCATGATCTCTTTATGAATTTCTGAAGGCTCAATTCCAGGCGGGCTGATGTGCGAAACGGGCTGTTTCGTAAAGCGACAAACCTGGCCGGATGCTACATAGTCAACATGTCGCGCATTTCCGGGAATTTCAAAACGACCTCTCCACCGGCGGAAAAATGTATTGACTTGGATTCTCCCATTTGGTATAAAGCTAACACTTGTTGAGCGGGAATAACTCAGTGGTAGAGTGCAACCTTGCCAAGGTTGAAGTCGCGGGTTCAAATCCCGTTTCCCGCTCCATTAAAACAATTAAGCCCGGCTCGAGCGAGCCGGGCTTTCGTATTTATCACCGACCCTGAAATATTCGGGATACATCCGAAGGTGTCGCCGGTATTTTCCAATATATTGTCAAAGCTCCCTCATTCGGATAGCGAGTCGGGGGGCTTTTTTGCGTCTAGGACCAACCACAGGAACAACAGTGTCCGAGATATATGTTGTTATTGAAAGCGACTGGCGGCTTCCGTAATATTTAATTTGAGAAGGAATCACATATGGATCGTATTCAAACGGTGGGGATTATAGGCTCTACAATCTCATGTATTTCCTGCTGTCCCCAAGTACTTAGAACATATCGTACGAAAAGAACCAAAGACCTGTCGATCTGGCACCCCATCATTACACTTCTCGCGAACGTGTTCTGGATTTATTATGGTCTCGCCACCAGAGCGGTGCCGGTAATGATGACAACGACATTTGTGTGCAGTTGTTCAGTCATGCTTCTAGCGATGAAATTTAGATATGACAAGACGCTGGAAACCGGCATTAATCGCCATCGCACGTACCTGCCCCCTACTCCATCGGTGTCGAAAGTGCAATTACTGCGTCGCAAACGTCACTACAGGGTGCGGTAGCCGCAACAGGCAGTCTGTGCTGGTATTGCATAGGGAAAGAATGCCGAATGCTATTTCCGCCGCCATTACTTCCCCTGGTGAGAGTCGGTCCGCTGACTGGCATGCGCGAAAAAAAAGGCGCTGCAACCAGCGCCCAGATAACATGAAGGAGTCTTCGCCTAGAATTTATAGCTTACATACGCTCCGACGACATTTGCTTCGTAGCTGTATTGGTTCGCACCGGTAAAGACGAATTTTGTGCTGTTTTCAGCGGATAAGCCGGCCATGTATGCGGGCGTATTGACGAAATCATCGAGCTTGTACCACTCATAAAGATAGGCGACACCTACTTTCAGTTTTTTTGTCAGATTGTAGCCGATATCCACCCTGACTTCCTGGTAGCGGTTTCTAATCGGCGGCCAGGC
>DATEVI010000315.1:0-6337 GCA_035281865.1 Geobacteraceae bacterium
CCTCCCGAAGCGAGTCGGAATAGGCGGCATCCACGGCTGCACGGTCGTCGGGATGCACGGCTTCCAGGAAAGCCTCGTAGGTGGCAGAAAACTCCTGCGGCCGCAGCCCGAAGATCCGGTACACCTCGTCGGACCAGGTCAGGCGGTTGCTGACGAGATTGAGCTCCCAACTGCCGAGATGGGCGATCTCCTGGGCACGGTTCAGCCGTCTTTCGCTCTCGCGTAGCGCCTCTTCGGCCCGCTTGCGCTCGGTGATGTCCCGGGCCACATGCACGGTGCCGATCCGTCGGCCCTCATCGTCCGTCAAAGGCGTCGTGGAAACCAGGAAATCGCCGCCGAGGCGACTCTCGTGCACCTCGGCCTCCGCCTCCCTGCCATCGGCCAGGGTGCGCACATGCGGGCAGAAATCCGGCGGACAGCCTAGTCCGTGGACCACCTCGTAGCAGATTTTGCCGACACACTGGGCGGGGGCAACCCCCAGCCGCTCGGCCATGGCGCGGTTTGCCCGTACCACCCGGTGTTGCTCGTCCAGTATGACAATCAAATCCGGCACGGCGTGGAATGTCCTTTCCCACTCCTCCTTGGCCTGCACCAGCGAATCCATGAGGGTATCGCGTTCCGTCAGAGACCGGGCCAGCTTGATATTGCTGTAACTCAGTTTCGAAATGAGATCGGCGAACTTCATGAGATAGGCCATGCCCTCTTCCACGGTCTTTCTGCTCAGCCGGGGAACGCCTTCGAGGGCGGCGATGTACTCTCCTTCATCGAAACCGTAGTGACGGGCCTGGGACCGGAAAGTCTCATAATCCAACTCTTCGTCATCAAAGAAAAACTGCCCCATGAAGAGATTGCCGAGATGTTTGCCCCCCACCATAATGGGGGTCGCCATGTCCCACATGCTGTTCTTGCATTTGTACAGCTTGAATTCTCCGGCGGGAATACCGCCGGATAGCTTAAGATCGCTATCGACGCAATGCCTGCAGCTTTCGGGGTGAACACGGTGGAATTTCAGACAGATATCCTGCCATCCCTTGCCGACCAGCACATTGCCTTCGAGATCGATGATGCTCATGGGGATGCGGGCAAGTTCATAAAAGTTATCCATGAGCGACTGAACCGCCGGGACCTCGATGATATCCGCAAGGTCAAGGTTGCCTATATCCCCCTCGGGAGTGAGGATACTGTCCAGCTTCAGTCTGACGCGCTGCTCGCTCTCGCGCAAGGCCTCCTTGGCCCTCTTTAACCGGGTTACGTCCGTGTAGGTAATGACCACTCCCTCAATGCTGCTGTTGGAAGTCCGGTAGGGAAGGACGGCACGGAGGTACCACACGTCGTTGATGAGCATCTGCTTCTGTACGGGCGCCGGATTGTCGAGGACCGACCGGGCATCCGTCAAGAGGTCGGGGCCAAGCCTCTCTTGGGACATATCGACGATCGGCCGGCCCACGTCGGAGGAGATCAGCTTCAGGAGCCTGGACATGGCAGGGGTAAAGCGTTTCACCCTGAACTGGTCGTCGAGGAAGAGCGTGGGAATATTCGTGCTCGCCTGGAAGTTGTTCAGGTCGTTGTTCGTCTCTTCCTGTTCCTCGAACTTGCATTGGAGCTGGGAATTTACCGTAACCAACTCTTCGTTCAGCGTGTGAAGTTCTTCCCTGGAGGTCTCGAGCTCTTCGTTGGCGGCCTGGAACTCTTCATTCGATGCCTGCAGTTCCTCATTGAGGCTATTGAGCTGTTCCATGTGGCTCTGAAGGTCCGAGTGGGCCGCCGACAACTCGATTTCAAGCTGCCGGACCGCGGTCTCATCAGCACAGTCGGCATCCGGCGCAACCGTCACTCCGGATTCTGGAAGCTCTCCCTTTTCGCGGAATACGACGAGGAAGACGTCCCCCCTCAATTGCGACATGCGGATGGTGACCTGCCTTTTTCGTCCGCCATCTCCATGGATGTCGGCCCGGATGGAAACCGGCTCCGCGTCCCCGGCCGACCTGTAAAGCGCCCCACGGACCCTGATTCGCAGTTTTTCGGGGAGAAGCTCAAGCAGGTTTTGGCTGGGTACCCCGCGTGGCTGGCGCAGGTATCTGCTGGTGGGACCGTTATGGTAAAGGATGTCGTAATTCCGGTCGATGGCGACCGCGGCCGGGGCGAATTTCTCGAGCAAGGCCTCCTGGACGAACCCGACCACGGATTCTCGACAATTGCCCGGCGAAGCCACCCTTGCAGGTAAGGCCCGGCAGCGTTCCGCGGCAAATGGGACCGGAGTCGCCGGCCTGAGGGAGGGCTCACATTCAATCTTCCGGTAAATGCGGCATTTCTTCAGACCGAGCGTTGTGAACAGCTTACTGCTCTTGCCCGCGTACTCGGCATTGCCGAGAAAGAGATGCGCCCCGTCCTTGAGGGCATAATGGAAGAGTGCCATGCATCTTTCCTGGGCGTGCGGTTCCAGATAGATCAGGAAATTGCGGCAAATGACGAGGTCGAGGCGCGAAAAGGGGGGATCGACCAGGAGATCCTGTCTGGCAAATATAACGCTGTCCCGTATCTCCTTGCCGATGATGACGGAAAGGCCATCCTCGGAATTGGAAAAGAACCTCCGCATGTAATCGGGCGGGATATCGGCGGCAACACTCGCCGGGTAAGTCCCTTCCCGCGCTTTTGCCAGTGACCGGACGTCGACATCGGTGGCGAAGACCTGTATCTTCCGCTGTCTGCCGGCGAGCTCGAACTCCTGGCGGAGCATCATGGCAATGGAGTATGCCTCCTCCCCGGTAGCGCAGGCGGGAGTCCAGACGCGCACCGGAGACTCCTCGTTCTCCGTCGCGAGCTTTATTATCACCGCTGTCCTGAGCGCCTTCCACGCCGGCATGTCCCGGAAGAAAGAGGTGACCCCGATCATCAGGTCGCAGGCGAGCAGGCCCGCCTCGGAATCGCTTTCAGCCACCATGTCCAGGTAGTCACGGACCGACGGAACTCCGCGCAGATACATGCGCCTGGTGATCCTGCGGGCGACGACACCCTGCTTGTAGTGATGGCAGCTGTTCCCGGTCTTTTCATGAATCAGCCGGCTGAAGGTCTCCAACTCCTCCTGAGTGAGGACGACAGGGGCCGAGTCTTCATTGTTGATGTCTTTCATTAGTTACTCTCCGAGGACGAATCAGATCTTTTGCATTCAGCCTGTTTCCGGAAGGAAGCTGGGCAAGTTGACGCCGGAGAACGGCTGGAATCTGCCGCGTACCTGAAACAGGTGCGTTTCCACGTTGACCGCCCCCCAGCCGTAAAGTGTTTCCACCAGTTGCCGTTTATCCATGGGAATGACGACCAGCGCCGTCTCCCCGCGAAAACGGTCCAGCTCCCTCAGGAGCAGTGCGAGCATCCCGGTCTCCGTGCGGGAAAAGGCCGGCCCGATCATGTTCAGGGCAGGATGCCTGATGGACACGGCAAAGCCGCCTATGCCCGTGCCGGCTTCCTCGACCACGGACGAGTGCAGACAGTCCACGGAATTCTCGATGCAGAAACGGTAATCCGCCTCGCGGCAGATGCCGCTGATATCGAGCTCCAGCGATTTGATACTATCGATATCAAGGGAAGACGCGTCACGCACGGACGCGTCAAGAGGGGTGGTCTTCCCCATACCGGATGCCGGTACGCTGATCACCATGTCGTGATAAGCCTGTCTGGGAACGAAACCCGACCTATTGTACAGGGAGAATGAATCCATATTGACCGCGCTGCCGACGAGGCGCAAGGAGTCATATCCGCCGTTCTCGGTGAAATCGATGATATGCTTTACGAGTCGTTTTCCAACACCGCGCCCGAAATAATCCGGATCGACACTCATGACCCCCAGGCTGACGTGATGCTCCCGGGGATGGTAAAAGCAGGCGCCCATCATGGCGCCCGACGCGGAGTCGATGGCCGCGATGGAATGGCCCGGGCTGATCCGGCTGTAAATTTCCCAGAAAATGGCCACATCCCGTTCATCGCAGCCGAAATAATCCCGACCCCACCCGTGGTTCCAGTACCACGCGTTGAAGGATCTTTTCAACATCCGCGAATAGTTGGGAACATCCTCCGCCGTCATGGGCCGCATAATGCATTCAATGCTCTTCATCGCTTCCTCCGTTGGCTGCATCGGTTAGATGTCGAACCCGGCAAAAAGGCTGCGGGTGAAATGCACGCATTGTATATGAATCATTATATGTCTGCAATTATTTTGTATTTGCTATGCGCCGGATCTTCTCCGTCACACCTCTATCCTGAATTCGGCGCCGTTGCCGGTGTTTTTCGCGCTAAGCCTTCCACCCATGTTCTTCTCGATTATGCCCTTCGACATGAACAGGCCGACACCCGTGCCTTGATCCGGCCCCTTGGTGGTAAAATAGGGGTCGAAGATCCTGTCAATGATCTCACATGGAATTCCTCCGGCGTTGTCGGCAATCGTCACAACAGCTTTTCCGTTTTCCGCGCATATGGCAATGGTGACCTTGGCGTCGCCGACCTTCCGCTCCGAAAACGCATCCCTCGCGTTGATGAGGATATTGAGGAGGACCTGGGAATACTCATTCGGGTAACCGTTAATGGCCGGATCTTCCGCAACAATGACTTCGATGGTGATCTGCCGGTTCCTGAAGCTGTCCGCGATAAAGGAAACGGCTTTGGAAACGGCCCGACTGACACTGAACAGTACCTTCTCCTTGTCCGGCTTGAAATATTCCCTGAAGTCGTCGATGGTCTGGGACATATGGGAGATTAACCCCATGGCCCTCTCCTCGACGGACTGCAGATATTCCCGGCTCAGTTCGCCCGATTCCTGTACAATTGACAATGACTGGATGATCAGCCCCAAGCCGTTGAGCGGCTGACGCCACTGGTGAGCGATGTTGCCGATCATCTCACCCATGGCCGCCTGGCGGCTCTGCTGCAACAGCATTCGATCCTTGTCGCGGAGTGCTTCGACCGTCCTGGCAAGCTCCGCGGTCCTTTCTTCAACCCGCTTTTCCATCTCATCGTGCGCCCTGCGAAGTTCCTCTTCGGCGCGCATGCGCTCGGTTATGTCAACGTGGATGCCGATCATCCGCGCGGGCCTGGCTTCCGCGTCATAGGACAGTTGCCCCCGGCCGTGCATCCAGCGGATTTCCCCGTTGTCACGACGTCGAATGCGGAACTCCAGGGCAAACTCGCCCGTTTCCAAAGAAGTTTTCACGGCGGCTGCTCCCGCCTCCCGATCCTCGGGCACCAGGCACTCGATCCAGTCCTCCAGGCGGCCCTCGAACTGTCCCCGACGTAACCCGTAAAGTTCCAGCATCTCATCCGACCAGACACCCATGTTCTGTTTCACGTCCAAGTGGAAGGTGCCGGAACGCCCTGCCTTGAGCGCCAGAGTCAGTCTCTGTTCGCTCATCCGCAGCGCCTTCTCGGCCCGTCTGGTTTCCTCCCAGAGCCGTTCCAGTTCCCTGTTCTGCGCTCGCAGTTCCTCATCCCGCGACCGAAGAAGTTGCCGTTGCTCCTCCGCCTCCAGCAGCAACCGCTCCCGCTCCTCCACTGCACGCCTCCGCTCCGAACTCTCGATGAGTTCCCACTGCCCTTCCCGTTTGGCCAGGGCGAACTGATGCGTGCTGACTACATCGATCACTTCGTCGGCAGTGCAACCCTCAATGGAGTAGGCACAGAGAGATATCATCCGGTATCCGCCGATTGCGCTGTTAATCTCTTCCTCATGGGCTGCGAGGTCTCGCCAGCCATTCCTTTCGACCCGTAGGACATTCCACGAGAGCCTTAATCCGTCATATCCACGGGCCAATGCGGCATTGAGCTTTTCAACCCAACCGTTCAGGACTCCGCGGCAATCGAAGACGCCAACCCTGGAATGCAGGTCGCTGCGAAGAATCTCCATCTGTCCACTGGCACTATAGGAGTCGAAATCAGGTATGGCCTTCCTCAGAGATTCTTCGGCCTTTCTTTGCAAAGGGGGAGACGAAGTAATCCACATGCAGAATTCATTGTTTTCCAGCCCTTTTTTCAAGTACGGAACCAGGATGTCAATGAATTCCTCCCCTGTGTGGTAAAACTGGCAGAAGTGCGTTACCCAGGGGACATCTCCCAGAATCTCGATTCCGGACTTTCTCATGTTCTTTGCCATGACGGTATCCTCCGCGTTACTCCGCGGGGCTCTATGATACGTAAGGTTTTTCGAAGAAAGGTTATTCTTCCCGGTGTGTTGCTTGTCAGGGGGGCATTTGCGAAAATTACCGAATCTTTATAGCATGTATGGGGGGAACTTCAAAGAAATTTGAGACGTAAATTTGACGCGATTACTGATGTTGCATTAATTTCGTCTCGC
>DATEVI010000316.1:0-7237 GCA_035281865.1 Geobacteraceae bacterium
CGCGGTCGTGGCAGTCCGACGCGGTGGCGCGACCCATGTTTTCGACACCATAAATCACATGTTCCTCATATCCTCCATGATTGTCCCCGGATCCTTATACTGGAACCTGGGCATGGGGCTTGATAAAGGGGAGGTGCTCGATGACGATGAGGCCATGCGGAATATGACCCATCTCGGGCAAACGATTGCATGGCTCGGAGAGGCCATAGCCTCAGTATCTGATGCCTCCCCCTTCCCTAAGGTTGCTGTGGAGTTGGGTTAGTAGCCAATAAGACAGATCGAAGACCATGGGCAATTTAGCGTCCTCGCAGGCTACAAATGTCTCATGTCGAGAGGCTGACCCCGCAGGTTCCCCTCGTTAGTCCTCCCGGATCGGGAGCCTAATCCGGAATTTCGACCTCGACGAGCTTCGCCAGGAGTTCCAGAGATTCCTGCCAGCCGAGATAGCACGCTTCGGGAGGAATTGCTTCGGGAATTCCTTCCTGCGTAATATCCAGCTCGGTCCCGCACGACACCTTCTTCAAGCTGATTGTCATCTGCATCTCGCCAGGCAAGTTCGGGTCGTCGAATCTGTCCGTGTTGCGAATGCGTTCGCCCGGAACCAGTTCGAGATATGTCCCGCCGAAGGAGTGACTCTTTCCCGTGGTGAAGTTCGTGAACGACATCTTGTAGGTGCCCCCGACTTTTGCCTCCAGATGATGAACCTTTCCCGTAAATCCGTTCGGCGGTAACCATTTGGTCATCGCGTTTGGTTCCAGGAAAGCCCGATATATCCGCTCGGGCGGTGCACGTAGCACACGGTGAAGTCGTATTGTGCTGGTCGACATGATTATTCTCCTTTTGTTGAGTAGTGGGAAATCTTTTTGAACATCGCCCCTCCCCCGGGATACGTGAGCGCTTGGATTCCTGACCACCACTGTATGGATACCCGCCCAGGATCTTACCCGGGATTTTGCCCGATTGAAACCACCACTGGCGGTTGTTTTGAAATTATAGATTTGCAATTATAGCGTTGCAAGGTTAGGTGAATATTGTAATCTTTTAGCAAAGGTGGATACAATGGCACGCCCGTGCTGTTCTATACCAATGACAAAGGTGTTTACCTGACGAATTTGCGAGGCACCCAGCCCGCCCGCATGTCGGAGTTCGAGCGGAGGGGACGATGTCGAGCGATGGGTCGCGTTACGAGACAAGGAGGCTCGTGAGAAATGATAAAAAGATTTGACCACGCTACAATTGTGGTCCGGGATATGGAAGAAGCCATACGGTTCTTCGGACTTTTGGGTTTTCGGGTTGATCTGGATGTCATTATTTCCGGCGAGATACTGGAACGCTACATGGGGATCAAGGAGCTTGAAGCCCGACATGTAACGCTCGTTCTGGCCGACTCTCCCGTGCGCCAGGAAGTGCAGCTCGTGAAATACAATCATCCTGATCCCATCCCCGATCCCCATGTCGGCGATCTCAACAAACTCGGGTATAACCATGTCTGCTTCGTTGTGGACAATATAGAAGCAGAGGTGGAAAGACTCAAGGCCGGCGGCGTCGAGTTCAGGAACGAAATCATGGACTTCCATAGTCGAAAACTGATCTATTTTTATGGTCCGGAGGGCGTTACCCTGGAGTTGGCGCAATGGCTTTGAGGGCTCGTTCGGGGGGTTCCGGATGGACGCTATCTCGTTTTCGGGGTGCCAGACGCATTGCAGTCAGTGGTGGAACCAGCCCCGATTTTGCTTAAGATTTTTTCGTAACACGAAGCGTTTCGTATGTTTGCGAACGCCTCGTCAGTCATGATATGATCACGGTCGTCATATCCCTTCTCAATGCCAGTGCGTAACCAGTTGCAGGCTTTGAGGGTCCTGTTTGTTACCGCATACAACTCAGCCATGGCAATATTTGTCAGAGGATTGTCTGGCTCGATGGAAAGGGCTTTTTTCAAGTCTCTTTCCGCTCGGTCATATTCTTTGATTTTCATATGGTCAAATCCCCGATAGTAATAAGGCATAGCATCTTCAGGGGATAATTCTATGCGTTTATCCTGATATGCGATCAATTTCTTGAATTCCTTTTTCAACTGCGACTGGCAGATGCGCAGATAGTTCCTAACGGCAGCTGCATCAGGAGAATGGGGATACTTCTTGATTAATTCCTTGCCCAAATCAATTGCCTTTTCAAAGGCCGCCGGGTTCGGCATGTTGGATTGAAGGGACTGCTGATAGATTTCTTTCAGAAGATCAAATACGGCTTTATATTCGCCAAAAGCCTGAGATTCCTCATTCTTGAACAAGAAGGCTAAACCGAGATGGTAATGTGCGGACAACTGTAAATTGGGATCGATCGTCAACTTTATTGCCTTGCTAAATTCCTGAATCGCCTCGTCGTATTTGCCTTGTTCAATGAGCGCCATGCCCAACAAGTGATACGCCGTGGCGTAATTTACGTTAAAACGGATTGCCTGCCTTATTTCTTTCTCGGCGCGTTCGTACTCACCCAGTCGAAATAGTGCATTGGCTATATTTTGATAGGTCATTTCATCCTTAGGTGCATTCTCCAGGACACGGCAAAATGCCTTTATGGCTTTTCCGTTATTTTGTGTATTCATGTAAATCGAGCCGAGTTGGCCGTACATCAGAAAGTTGTCCAGCCGTTTAGCGCCGGAAATCTGGATTGCTTTCACTTGACTGTCCGCCGCCTTCATGTAGTTACCGGTTCGACTGTATGCCTGGGAAAGACTAACGTAGGCCCTTTCATCATTTGGTTTGAGGTCAAGGGCTTCCTTGAATTTTCTGATGGCCGCTTTAAGGTTGCCCAGATTCATATAGGCAAGACCCAGCATATAATGGGCATACTGATTATCCTTCTTATAATGTATAGCTGCTTTGAAATCGTCCACGGCGTAATCGAACAGTCCCGCATACATGTCGTCTAAACCCAAAGTAGTCCAATATTCCGTGGTCTGCGACAAGTCTTCGAATCCTGAGTCACCGACGGGAATAACTCTCTTGTTGGAAATGTTTGCTTTGACGATATTTGCCGGGCCGGCAAAATTGAGGTTCTGTCCTTGCCGAGAAGTCCATCGAATGATGCCGATGACATTTCCATTTTCGTTGAAAACAGGGCCGCCGCTGCTACCCGGCGAGATCGGGGCCGTTATGACGAGCGTCGCTTTCTTTCCCTGGTAGATAATGTTACTCAACACGCCGCTGGTTACGTTATTTTCCAAACCCAGAGGATTGCTTATGACCGTGACTTTCTCGTTACGTTTGTCCTCCTTACTGATTTGTTTAACAGGGGATTCTTCAATGGTGACCGTATCCAATTTAATTTTTCCGGGATCCATTTTAAGGATGGCAACATCATTTTCGAGGTCCTTGTACAGCAGCCCCGTAACACGAATGGGACTCTCAGGAGCTCCTTTTACCTCTTTACTCAATTTTATTTTTATTTCCGCGGCGTTGTTCAAGATGTGGAGTGAAGTTGCTATCGCACCGTCTTTCCTGACAATGAATCCGCTTCCCTGATTCATTTGCTGGTGCAAATGATTAAAGGTCAACACCTGTACGACCGTTTTCAAATTCCTTCGCAGGGTTCTGACTTCTCTTTCGCTTTTCCACTCTTCAAATAATATCCCGGCAACAAATGCAAATATTACAGCAAAAACCAATGCCCACATTATTTCCTTTGAGTGATCTCTGTAATAGGCTTTTATGGCGTTCATGGCTTTTGTTGCATCCATCATTTACCACTCCCAAGTGCGTCCCCTGAATTTGCTGGATGATATTGTTCGTGACTGGGTCAGGATATGCTTATCATCGAATTCTCCTTGCGTAAAAGCTTGTTTCACTTGACTATAATTATAACGCAAGTTTCACAATCAAGTGCGGTGTTTGGGAAAAATAAGGGGACATCCAATTATCCATTTTGCCATTGTGAACGCTGTCTTTCTATTGTCTTTTGATAAAATAGGTGCCCGTCACCGTCAGGAAGCCGCGGCCACCCTGGCTTTCCCCTTGAAAAAGTTCAGCAGTCGGAGGCTGTTGAATATGACGAGGAGGCTGACTCCCATGTCGGCAAACACCGCCATCCAGAGCGTTGCTTCTCCCGCCAGGGCGAGACCGAAGAACAGGGCCTTGGCTGCCAGAGCGAAGACCACGTTCTGGGTGATGATGCCCCACGTCTTCCGGCTCAGATGAATGAAGTCCGGAATCTTGTTCAGGTCGTCATCCATCAGGGCCACGTCGGCGGTTTCCAATGCCGTATCGGAACCTGCAGCGCCCATGGCAAAGCCGATGTTCGATTTGGCCAGCGCCGGAGCGTCATTGATGCCGTCACCGACCATGCCCACGGAGCCGGAGTGCTGTAGTTCGGTAATGGCGGTCAGTTTGTCGTCCGGCAGCAGGTTGCCGCGGACGTCGTCAATGCCGGCGCCAACGCCGATCGCCCTGACCGTGGCATGGTTGTCGCCCGACAGCATCACGGTCCGAATGCCCAGATCGTGCAAAGAGGCAATGGCGCGTTTGGCGGAATCCCGGAGAACGTCGGCCACGCCGATGATCGCCAGGGGACCGGCCTCCGAAGCGAGCACCACGCCGGTTTTCCCTTCCCCTTCCAGGCGGTTCAATGTCTCTTCCAGCCGCGGTTCGCGGATATCCAGTTCCTCCATGAGCCGCATGTTGCCCAGGTAATAGCTTACGCCGTCGATCTCTCCGGCAACACCTCGGCCGGGCATGTTCCTGAAACCGGTCACGGCAAGCACGGGCTCACGCCGGGAATCAGAATTCCAGCGCTCCACGATGGATCGCGCAATGGGATGGCCGGCATGCTCCTCCAGGCTCGCGGCGATGCGGAGCACCTCTGCCGCATCCTGCGGTTCCTGGGGAATCACATCCGTCACCACCGGTTTGCCCCTTGTCAGGGTGCCGGTCTTGTCCAGCGCCACGAAACGCAGCTTTCGTCCGATTTCCAGGTAGACGCCCCCCTTCACCAGGATGCCGTGATGGGCGGCAGCTGCAAGGCCGCTCACCACCGAAACCGGGATGGAGATCACCAGCGCGCACGGACAGGAAATGACCAGCAGCACCAGCGCCTTGTAAATCCATTCGTTCCACGCCAGCCCCATGAACAGCGGTGGAATCACCGCCACCAGCAGGGCTATGGCCACCACCACCGGCGTGTAGCGCTCGGCAAAGGAGTCAACCAACCGCTGGGCCGGTGCACGATGGGCCTGGGCCTGCTGCACGGCGTGAATAATCCGCGCCAGAGTGGTGTGCTCGTAATCTCCGGTAACCCTGAACTCTAACACGCCGTTCTCGTTGACCGTTCCGGCAAAAACCGTATCCCCCTCCACCTTCTCCACCGGCAGGCTTTCGCCGGTGATGGGGGCCTGGTTGACACTCGAATATCCGGCCGTGACCACGCCGTCCAGCGGCACCCGCTCACCCGGCCGCACTCGGCAGACTTGTCCGATACGGACCGAGGCGGCTTCAACTTCCCGCCATTGGCCGCCCTCGTCGCGCACCGTGGCGGTTTCCGGCGAAATCGCCATCAGGCTGCGGATGGCATTGCGGGCACGATCCAGGGACAGCGCTTCGATCCTGTCGGCAATGGCAAACAGCCAGATGACCACCGCCGCTTCCGGCCATTGGCCGATGACAATGGCGCCGATGGCGGCCACCGTCATGAGGAAGTTGATGTTGAGCGTGAAGCCTTTCAGGGCGATCCAGCCCCGCTTGATGATCGGCAGCCCTCCGCTGACAATGGAGACCAGTACCAGGGCGATGATAAGGGGAGAATTCTCCCTGCCGGTTGTCCAGGCGATAATTTCCGACCCGATCGCCGCGGCGCCGCTGATTCCCAGCAGCCACCAGGTACCGACGACGGCATGCGGCGCCGGCTTCGCAGGTTGCTGCACCCGGGGCGCGGCCAGCTCGACAGGAGACATGTTGATCGAATGGAGCAGGGCAACAATCCCTTCGGTGCTTGCCAGGCTGTGGTGCACGGTCACCTGCCGGTCAAGCAGATTGAAGTCGAGGCGGTTGATGCCGTCCATGCCTTCCAGCGCCTTCCGGATGAAACGCTCCTCGGTGGGACAGCACATGTTTTGGACCAGAAACAGCGAAGATGTGCCCTCCCGGGGCAGGGCATGCAGGTCCGCTGTAGTCGGGTCGTGGTCGTGCTCGTCATGATGGTCCACATGACAACAGGAACATCCTGATTCCAGGGGGATATCTATACGGGAAACGTTCGTCGCATTGTTCATTGCATCCTCTTTTCCAGGCTATTGCCGGTTATTGCAACCCTGATGGAAATTCTTTACAATTATATAAAACCTTGGAGCAGGTATAAGGTCAACCATTTTTAGCAGGCTGCTAGGAGTCGAACAATGCTGATAGGGGAACTTGCCAGACATGCGGGGTGCGATGCGGGAACGATCCGCTACTACGAGCGGGAGGGACTGCTGCAGAAGCCTTACCGTGCCCCGTCCGGCTATCGCAAATACACGGACGCCCACCTGGTGCAGCTCAATTTCGTGCTGCGCTGCCGGGCACTGGGAATGACGCTCGCGGAGATCAAAGCCCTGCAGGGGTTCCAGGCCAACCCCAGCGCGCCCTGCGCGGGCATAAATGAATTGATCGACCGGCAAATCGACAGAATACAGCAGCAGCTCAAGGTGTTGCACGTACTGGAAGAACAGATGGCGGCCCTGAGATGCTGTTGCGAAACCAACATGCCCGCCGGCGAGTGCGGCATCATGAAGGCGCTTGCCTCTGCCGCGGAGAATGATGCGGCCGATAAAAAGCCCCATCCGAAGACGGAAGCATCGACCGGCCCCATGGAGCCCTCGCCGTGACCTGACTTCGTACATTAGCCAGCCGTCGGAACTCCTGCCGGAAGGCGATTGTTTTCTCTATTTCTTTCCATCGTAAGCCCGCTTGAGGGCTGCAATGTCAAATTTCTTCATTGGGAGAAACGCCTCGGTCACTCGCGCGATTTGCTCGGGCGTGCCCTTCGTCATCATTTCGCCCATGGACAGGAAAAACAGGAAAAAGGGGACAGATTTATTTTCGGTGAAACAGGGAAAACTCTAAAATAAATCCGTCCCGTTTTTCGTCCCCAAATTAAATAATTTGCACTCTTGTTGACACCACTGAGGAGATCGTTGTAAAAAAGACTAATTTTGATTTGTTATTTAAGTGAAGTAAGGAAAAGTATGAGATCGGCGGGGATCATCATAAAT
>DATEVI010000317.1:0-2270 GCA_035281865.1 Geobacteraceae bacterium
GTGGAAACGGACCAGTCGGAAAGGATTTTCACAAATGCATTAACCTGACTTTTCTTCCGCACCGTGCCGACTTCGAGGAAGGCAAAACCGGCGTGCATGGCAAAAACCATGACCGCACCCAACATCAGGAACAATACGTCGGTACTGTTCCGCAAACCAGTCGCCATTGACAGAGCATCCATAAGAACTACCTCCATTGGTATATGCTTTTTCCCGCCATTGGGAAAAGGACGACTGGGTTTAGCAATCTTTCTGCCAACGTGGTAACATGTTGAAATCATGAAAAATGCAGGACGAGCGAAAGGAGAAGGCACTGTTTTGTGCCTAAAATAACATCTTTAGTGCCTAAACAATGTGCTACCTGAATTCCCTCTCCCCTGGTGGGAGAGGGCGAGGGAGAGGGGGGGCTGCGCCACATAAATAGTATTGACCTGACAGGGGGTGCATAGTAAAGTTCCCCACATTTGTTGAGGAGTCGTGACAACCACGTGTAGCGCATTCATACTGCGCTGAGTTTCCCTCGACGCCTGTGACGACCGATATGCACGAAAAAACCGCTCTGATATATTCCAAGGACTTCAGCCGCTTCAGTTACGGTGAAGAGCATCCCTTCAAGGTACAGCGCTTCAGGCTCGCCTATGAGCTCATGCTGGAATACGGCCTTACCGGGCTCCCCCACGTGAAAGTGTACGATTGCGAACCCGCCGCGGAAAAAGACCTGTTGACCTTCCATTCACACAATTACCTGGCAAAGCTGAAAGAGTTCAGCTCTTCCGATGAGCCGAGAGCTGACTTCAGATACGGGCTCGGCGACATGGATAATCCCGTTTTCCCCGGCCTTTACGACTGGGCCTGCCTGGGAGCGGGAGGCACCCTGAAGGCGGCAAGGCTGGTCGATGAAGAGGGGTATAAGATAGCCTTCAATATTGCGGGTGGATGGCATCATGCCCACAAAAGCAGGGCCTCCGGTTTTTCATATTTGAATGATTGTGTAATAGCCATTAACGAGCTTCTGAAAAAGGGGAGACGTGTTGTCTACCTTGACCTTGACGCCCATCACTGTGACGGGGTGCAGGAGGCTTTCTACGACACCGATCAGGTGCTGACCATATCCATTCACGAAAGCGGCGTCTGTTTTTTTCCGGGTACCGGATTCGAAAAGGAGATAGGCACCGGCAAAGGAAAAGGGTTTACCGTCAATGTACCCCTGGCCGAACATGCGGATGACGCGCTTTTCATGAAGGCCTTCGACGAGGTTGCTTTTCCTCTGATAGCGGCGTATGATCCGGACATTATGGTAACTCAGCTGGGCGCCGACACTTTTCGTACCGACCCGCTCACACGTCTGGAGATAACGACGCACAGTTACAGCTACGTGGTCAAGAAACTCAAGGCGCTGAAGATACCCTGGGTGGCAGTCGGGGGAGGCGGTTACGAAAATTTCAATGTCGCCCGGGCATGGACCATCGCGTGGTCGATCATGAACGGCGTAGAACTTCCGCCGCGGTTGCCGGAGCCGTTCGTCAGGACAATTCGCGCCATGGGCTTCAGCAATAAAATGCTGCTGGATGCCATGCACTGGGCCCAAGAGGACGACCGCAACAGAGCGCTCGATGCCGTGGAAGAGAGCATTGCGAAGATAAGAAAGAAAGTTTTCCCGGTCATAATCGGCACATATGGCAAAGATTCGGGGTAACGAACAATTAACGGACCGTAAGGGGAGACCCCTTTTTTCCCTCCGGGATATCAACTCCCTGGAACGGGAAGAAAAGGAAAGGATTTACGGCCGGATACTTCCTGTCCGTTTATACGACATGTTCTCCATATCCCCCAAAACGTTTCGGGGCCTCGACAGGGAACGCAAGATTCATTTTACGGCGCCGGAGGGACTGGGGTTATTGCGGCTGGAAGTGCGTTTGCATTTCGGTGACCGGGACAACGTCTTTTTTCTGGAAATCGCCGATACCCGGCACCGGCAGATGGAGCTTGCCTTCTGTGTCATAAACGACACCGCATCTCCCAGGTTTGATGTGGATGTGGACCAGGATGGAAGATATAACTATTTCGCAACGTGCGGGCGCAATATCCCCGAGGAAATCAGGGCCATGCAGGGAGGCCTTTACCCCAACCAGACACATCGCGGGTTGAGGCTGTTTCCCGAATTGTTTGCAAATATCGAGCGTTTTGTGGATGCCTTGGGCATGGAGATAATAGTGGGGGAACCGCTGACCTATGACAACGCTATACGCTATGAGAAATACGGCTTCGAG
>DATEVI010000318.1:0-3551 GCA_035281865.1 Geobacteraceae bacterium
AGGCCCAAACGGCGCTGGCAAATCAACAACCGCCCCTTCTCTGCTAAAAGGAACTCTTAAAGTAACAGAATTTGTCAATGCAGACTTAATTGCTCAAGGTTTATCCGGGTTCAAGCCGGAGGGTGCAGTTTTTCATGCAGGGCGTGTGATGCTTGAACGTATTCATTACCTTGCAAAAAAACACGCGGATTTTGCCTTTGAGACAACATTGGCCAGCAAGAGCTTTGCGCCGTGGATTAGAGACCTCCGTAAAACAGGCTATGACTTCCATCTGGTTTTTCTATGGCTGCCCAGTGAGGACTTTGCTGTCGCGCGTGTGGCAGAGAGGGTACGTATGGGCGGACATAATGTACCTGAGAAGACAATCAGGAGGCGCTACCATGCCGGCATTAAGAACTTCTCCCGATTATATAAACCGTTAGCAGATTTCTGGCGTGTCTATGACAATTCAGAACCTACGGGTCCGCGTTTGATAGCTTCAGGCAATAAATCTGAATCTGATAATATAAAAAATATTGAAATATGGGATAAGTTTATGGGACAATTAAAACATGAAAAAGAAATCAGAAAAAACAATAGATGAGATTTTCAAAGAAGGCTCTCCGATAGATAAAGCGTTAAAGAGAGCAGTTCAAGAAGCCCTTGTGCGCCATAAACAGGCAGGAAATCCAATTGTTGTCTGGCGTGACGGCAAAATTGTATGGCTTAAGCCTGAAGAAATTCCTGTACAGATATAATGAGTTACAACCTTTCCTCAGACCAGTTCCTCTTTTGGACGACTTCAGAATACCGCTGCTACCTGCACCTGCACGCTTTGGAGGGTACCCAGCGTGAATTCTGCTCCGAGGGAGACGTGCCGCCAGAAGGTGGTCTCAAAGCCGGCGAACAGGTGAGGGACGATGAGGCTTTCGCTGCTTAGATCAACCGCGTCACTGGTTTCGCGCGCGAACACGACGTCGCTGCCAAGCCCCATGTAGGGCCTGAGGATTTGCCAGACCCTGCGTTCGACGGAGACATCAGCGGTGAATGCGTGCATATCCATGTCACTCACGTAGCGCGTTTTAGTATAGGCGCCCCGCAGTGCGAAGGTGACCGGCATGTTTTCACTTTGGGTCAGAAGTCTGTACTTGCCATCGAGTCCAAGCCATCCGTAATTGGCGTCCTTGGCCCGGGTGTAGAAGGCGCCCACGTCGATGTTGTCAGTGACGCCAATGCGGAGTTTTAGCTTTGGAAAGGTTTGGCGCGAGCCAAGCTCGTGCCCGGCATCGGGATGTGCGAAGGTATCATTCCATGCTGCGGACTTGTCGTCCACCGTGAAGCTGATCATCTCGATGCCGATCGAGACGCCCCACTGCCCGAGCGTAGTTGGCGGCGCCCCCTGCTTGAATGCCGACACCGAGCCGAACTCGCGTACAAAGCGTTCAAACGCGTCCTGCGTGAGGGTAGGTGCGAATTGAACAGAGCATTCCTTGAGGGACGGGTCCACGTGCAGCGGCGGGTCGGCGGCGCGTGCTTTCACCGGAGCGACCAGAAGCAGGGCAACCGCAGTGATTATGCCTGAGATTTTCTTCACAGGAATTTCCTTTTTCGGTCAGAAAAGTTTACTCAGAATAGCAGGACAAGATTTATGTGTCAATGTAGATTTTGCGTGTGGGCATTGACACATAAATCTCATCTTGATATTCTGACCTCGAAAGATGAAACCCTATTCCCTATTCTCGCAAATCAATGGAGAACATCCCTATAAGTCGTCGGTTCAAAACGGATTTGTTGACTACTCGGTAAGAAGACGCCGGGGCGGGAAGCTCTTTTATTTTAATTTCGATCTTGCCAGGGAAATGGGACTGATCCCCCGAGGACATGAACATCTCCTGACCCCGGAACTAACCCGGGCCATACTCGATACCTTCAGCCTCCAGATCATTAACGAGTATGACATCTCCCACCAGGTAAAAATCCCCAGGAAAGATATCCGTCCCCATCAGTACATGGCCACCCGGTATCTGCAGTCGCAGCATCCCGACAAAAAAGGGCTGACTTCCGGCGACGGGCGGAGCATCTGGAACGGGAGTTTCAAGGGCCCGAACGGACGATGGGATATTTCAAGTTGCGGCGCCGGCGCGACCCGTCTGAGCCCGGCGGCCCTGGAAAACCGGCATGTGAAAACCGGCGACCGAAAGGTCTCCTATGGAAACGGCAGGATGGGTTTGCCGGACGGGATCGAAGCAGCCCTGATGAGCGATATTTTCCACAAGAACGGAATCAGGACTGAACGGATATTGGCGGTGATCTCTTATAACGACGGGAGCTGCATCACCGTCCGTGTGGGGAAGAACCTTCTGCGTCCCGCCCACTTTTTCCGCTATCTCAAGCAGGGGGACTATCCCGGACTGAAGAGGGCTGTTGACTACCATATCGCAAGACAGGTCGAAAACAGGGAGTGGCCCGAAATCCGGAATCCCGAAGAAAAATACAGGCAGATGCTTGAGCGGACAACCAAAGCGTTCGCGAAAGCAGCCGCTCAATTTGAAAGCGAGTATATTTTCTGCTGGATGGAGTGGGATGGGGACAATATCCTTGCGGACGGGGGAATCGTTGATTACGGGTCGGTCCGGCAGTTCGGCCTCTTTCATCATGAATACCGGTATGACGATGCAGACCGTTTTTCCACAACAATCACCGAACAGAAGAACAAGGCAAAATATATTATTCAAACGTTCGCTCAACTAACCGAATTTTTAATCTCGGGAAAAAAGAAAAATCTGAAAAGGTTTGGAAAACATCCGGCCCTGGAGCTTTTTGACCGTTATTTTGAAGAAGCCAGGGATGAGGCGGCTCTCTTTCGAATCGGATTCGACGAAAAGACCCAGGCCCTTTTGTTAAGACGGGACCGGAAATCGGTACGGGAATTTCGAAGCCTGTTAAGATATTTTGAAAAGGCGAAGGCCCGGAGGGGGCCGCGCCCTGTGGCGGATGGAATTACCTGGGATGCAATCTTCTCTGTCCGGGACCTTTTGCGCGAATGGCCTGACCTCTATTTGTCAGGCGCCGGAAGACTCTCTCCGGAAAGGTTTATCAGGATCATCCGCTCGAATTATGCTTCGAAGTCCGATGTCAGGATAACCCGGAGCCGCCGCAGAAAAATCGCCCTGATTCAAGAGGCTTACCGGCATCTGGTTACCCGGGCTGCGCTCCTGAATGGGGTGCCCCCCGAAGAAATACTCCGGATCATGAACAACCGCTCTGCGCTGATCAACCGGTACAGCCGGATGACCGGCCAGGCCGTCATTTTCATCGGGCGGCAGTTAATCCGGTTTTCAAAGACACTCGCCGCCGAAGAGTTACACCGCATGTTCCGGGAATTTGTTGAAGAGCAGATTTTGAAACCTGGATTCCGGCCTTCTTCCTCTCCCGCTGCAAGGGAGACTAAAAAAGGAAAAACCGGAAAGGCGCTTCGCGCGATGCTGAAAAAAGTAAAAGAATGCCGGGAAGGAATCTAAAAAGAGAAGACAGGCCGGCGTTTGGGGGAGAAGATGACGGTCAGGAAGAAG
>DATEVI010000319.1:0-4580 GCA_035281865.1 Geobacteraceae bacterium
ACCTCCTCCGCTATCCTGCCGATCAGGCCCAGGTAGCAAGTCTGGTTGGGAACCTTGATTTCCACCTCAATTGAATTCTTGGCCATGAGCTTTCTCCCAATCCGACTCGAGGGCTTCAACTGTCGTGGGGAATATTCGCAGGATCAAGTTGAGACGCGTCAAATCGAACAGTGCCTGGACCTGCGGCTTGAGCCCTGCAAGCTTCAGCATTCCCTTGTGTGAATTGGCGGTCCGCAGCGTTGTCACAAACGCCCCAAGGCCGGAACTGTCGATAAACCTCACATCTGTCATATCCACCAGAATGTTTTTCTTGCCCCCCTCATAAATGCGCCTCAATTCGTTCTTGAAGTCGTCCGAGATGTGAGCGTCCAGCCTTTCCTCTTTAATGCGGACGACTACAATACCCTTCTTCTCACCGACAACCATGTTCATGAATTTCCCTTTCAACTGACCACATAGCCAATACATTACCATAATCAAATGCAACATGTGGACATTATAGCGGAGACAGAAAAAATGTCGCCCCATAGCCCGGATAAGGCCAGCCTTTTCCTTGTGTCACCCGTAATCCGCCTAAATAAAAAAGGGGCTACAGCCTGAACTGTAACCCCTTTATTTAATGGCGCGCTCGGAGAGATTCGAACTCCCGACCTACGGATTCGTAGTCCGTTGCTCTATCCAGCTGAGCTACGAGCGCTCAAACATTTTTATTTACCAGCAGGAATGAATCCTGCCATGGAAACCGCATATTTGGGATGCTGGAAGTCGTGCGGGCTTGGCAGGTTGTAAAAGAGCCAGCCTTTGAAGACTTCCTTTCCGGCCTCCGTGATTCGTATCTGGGCGGCGGGTTTCTTCGGTTCACCGGAAGCAGAAGTCCTTACGGGACCGTCCATAATAAAGTCAGGAAGAAAATTGTCAACCTTTATTACGAGGTCCGATTCCGGAACAGCGACCTCTGAGCCGATTATGATTTCATATTCGGCGCTTTTCTGTGCTCCCTTGTCCAGGACGGAAATCTTTACCGCTTTCCACTTTCCTTTTACCGAGTCGGGCACAACAACCACAGACTCGTGCTTCTCACCAGTCATTCCGTGGGGAGGCATCATTCCCGCCTGTTGAGGCTCCTCTTTCTTCTTGCAACCGGCAAGAGCGACAGCCATCATCAACGCAATTGTCAAGACCTTGCTCGCTTTTCTCATCGGTACCTTCACTAACCGAACCTTTTCCGGTCGTTTTGATTTAAATATGGCGGAGAGAGAGGGATTCGAACCCTCGATACCGGTTTCCCAGTATACTCGCTTAGCAGGCGAGCGCCTTCGGCCTACTCGGCCATCTCTCCAAATAATTCCGTTTAAGTAATGGCGGAGGGAGTAGGATTCGAACCCACGGAACTTTCGTTCAACGGTTTTCAAGACCGCCGCCTTCAACCACTCGGCCATCCCTCCAAAATCTCAGCCGATTTTCTCGACCCCGCCCATGTATGACCTGAGCGCTTCCGGAATCAGCACTGAACCATCCGCCTGCTGATAATTCTCCAGTATTGCCACTACGGTTCGACCGACCGCAAGGCCGGAACCATTCAAGGTGTGGACGTATTCAGGCTTGGCCTTTTCGCTCTCCCTGTATCTGATAGAAGCCCGGCGCGCCTGGAAATTCTCAAAATTACTGCAGGAGGATATCTCCCTGTATGTATCCTGCCCCGGCAACCATACCTCGATATCAAACGTCTTGGCTGCGGAGAAACCCAGGTCCGCAGTGCAGAGCTCAATCACCCGGTACGGGAGACCGAGCAACTGGAGAACCTTTTCGGCGTCAGCCAAGAGCAGATCAAGCTCCCGGTAAGAGTCGGCCGGGCGCGTAAACTTGACCAGTTCAACCTTATTGAACTGGTGCTGCCTGATGAGGCCGCGGGTATCTTTCCCGTAGGAGCCCGCCTCTTTCCTGAAGCATGGGGTATATGCCGTGTAACGAATCGGAAGGTCGGAAGCCTTCAGGATTTCACCGCGATGGATGTTAGTTACCGGGACCTCCGCAGTCGGAATCAGGAAATAATCGAGACCGTCAAGGCGAAAGAGGTCTTCCTCAAACTTCGGCAACTGCCCTGTGCCGATCATGCTTTCCCTGTTTACCATAAAGGGAGGAAGCATTTCAACATATTTGTGGTCTCCAGTATGGAGATCCAGCATGAAGTTTATCAGTGCCCGCTCCAGCCTTGCCCCCAGGCCTTTGTAAAGAGTGAACCGGGCACCGGTGATACGTGCCCCCCGTTCAAAATCAAGAATTTCGAGCGTTTCGCCGATTTCCCAGTGTGGCTTTGGAGCGAAGGTAAAGCTAGGGATCTCCCCCCATTTCCTGATCTCAAGGTTGTCGGCTTCGGAAGTCCCGATGGGCGTAGTCTGATGCGGTATATTGGGAATGGTAAGCAGATAAGCCTGAAGCGCTTCCTCTACTTCCCGCAGCTTTTCATCTATGGCCTTTATATTCTGGGAGACTTCGCGCATCTCGATGATGCGGTCCTGTGCCTGTCCCTTGTCCTTGATGCGACTGATTTCTTCGGAAACGGTATTCCGCAAAGCCTTTAACTTCTCACCTTCCTGCAGAAGCTCACGCCGCTGACGATCATACTCCCTGAAGCTGGAGAGATTGACCGCTTCGCCCCGCGTCCTGAGTCTTTCTTCGGCCGCTTCCAGGTTTTCCCGTATATATTTCACATCAAGCATTCTAAAAAGCCTTTACTTTTATTCAGAGAAAGCTATATTTTCTAGCATTTGGTGCTCAAATAGTCAATCTTTTTTCAAGGTAAATAAGATGCCTGCAGCATTTCGGAAGCAGCGTACAATATGCATGATATCAACTCTTTGCTTTTTTTCCATATTTCCCTTCCCCTCCGGGGCAGCCGCTCAACAGATCGTGATCAATGCGGTGGGCGATATCATGCTGGCAGGCAGGGGTGCGGCTGCATATGCAAAGTGGGGCTATGACTACCCTTTTGCCTACGTAGCGCATGAACTGAAAACCGGGGACATCAGCGTCGGCAATCTCGAGGCACCGATAACTCGGCATGGCACGGAATTCACTCGCAAGAAATACCGTTTCAGGACCAGCCCCAATGCGGCTGAAGCTTTGCGAAGGGCAGGGTTTTCGGTTCTTACCCTTGCAAACAACCATATAATGGACTTCGGTGCTGTCGGGTTGAGAGAAACGCTACAACACCTGGATAATGCATTCATTCTTCACGTCGGGGCTGGAGAGAATCTTCACATGGCAAGAAAATCGGCACTGGTGCGCGTCGGAGAGAAAACGATCGCTTTCCTTGCATACTCACTGACACTGCCACCGGAATTCTACGCCCGCCACAATCGCGCGGGCACCGCCCCCGGTATCGGCTCATACTGGGTGGAAGATATTGCGAGGGCAAAATCCGACGCCGACCACGTGGTTGTCTCGTTTCACTGGGGTGCCGAAAAGGCAACAACTCCCAAGCCATATCAAATTGCCACGGCACACAGGGCTATCGACGCCGGTGCGGATGCCGTCATTGGCCACCATCCGCACGTATTACAGGGAATTGAACGATACAAGGATGGGATAATATTTTACAGCCTGGGCAATTTTGCCTTTGGCAGCAGGAGCCGCAGCTCCGATGTCAGCACGATAGCAAGGATCACACTGGATAATGGAATCAAAGAAGTCGAACTGATACCGCTGAACGTACTGAACAGCGAAATCCACTTCCAGCCGAGGATTCTCAAAGGCGAACGGGGCCTGGCGGCAATAAGGCACCTGAACAAACTTTCAATGCCACTGGGGATTGAGATACGATCTACTGGAAATCGCTACATTGCAGTCAGAACCGGTGCGGCGCCCTGACCCGCACGATATAGGGAGGTGCTCCATGTATCGTTTGTTTGTTGCAGTCGATTTGCCGGAATCAGTCAAGAGTTCGATAAAAGCGATCTGCAACGGTCTGCCGGATGCCAGATGGGTTGACGTACAACAACTTCACCTGACCTTACGCTTTATCGGAGAAGTGGACAGCGGATTGTTCAATGGGATAAAAAACAGTTTGGCCGAAGTGTCCGAAACTTCCTTTTCCCTGACACTGAATGGAGTCGGCTGCTTTCCGCCGAAAAGGCCCCCCAGGGTCCTCTGGATTGGCATGGAAAGCAGTGCAACCCTGATCCGTCTCGCGGAAAAGGTCGAACGGATCCTGGTCGAGAAAAACGGACTGGAACCTGATCAGCGCAAGTTTTCCCCTCACATCACCATTGCCAGATTCAGGGAACCGAAACCTGCAAAAATTACTGATTACCTGACAAGGAACAGCTCCTTCCGTACGGAATCGTTTCCAGTCGATGCGTTTCACCTCTATTCCAGCACCCTCACCCGGACGGGAGCGGAACACAAAAGGGAGGTTTCGTACCCTCTGAAGTGAAAGTCCTGGGCATGATTCAAGCGGTCGTCGGCAACTCCGTTTTTCAGGGCAGGCCGAAGCCCAGACGGTTCAGGTAAGTCTTCATTTCCGCGGCCATTTCCGGCGAATCCAGAAGTACGGAAACTTCGTTGTTGTATTTAAGGGC
>DATEVI010000320.1:0-3180 GCA_035281865.1 Geobacteraceae bacterium
AGCCGTTCTGCAGTTACGTGCCTGTACGCCTTCAGGAGAAGGCGTAACGAACGCGCTATTTCCGCCATCTTGGCGCCGTCCTCGAATCTCCTCTTGTGCGGCGTAGCGCTGCTACGCCTCCGCGGGAGCTTCTCCGGGTGCACCAATCTGACGTAAATTTCGCGTTCTTGGGGTTAACCCCCGTCCCCGCGTCTGCTCATTTCCAGTCCTGAAGGAGGATTTTCCTGTGAATACACGCTTTCTCGATGCCTGTTTCGGCAGGCCGGTTGATCGTACTCCCGTGTGGTTGATGCGCCAGGCCGGCCGCTATCTGCCCGAATACATGGAAGTGCGGAGAAACTGCACGTTCCTCGAGCTGTGCAAGACTCCGGAGCTTGCCGCGAAGGTCACCCTGCAGCCGGTGGACATCCTCGATGTCGATGCCGCGATCCTCTTTTCCGATATCCTTATTCCGGTCGAACCGATGGGGATGGAGCTGGATTACGTACCCGGGCCGGTATTTGAGCAACCGATACGTACCATGGACGACGTGAAGAGGCTGGGCATTCCCGTGATGGAGAAGGCCGTCCCCTTCGTCCTGGAGACAATTGCCATATTGCGCCGGGAGCTGGCCGGGCGTGTGCCTCTCATCGGTTTCGGCGGAGCTCCCTTCACACTCGCCTGTTACATGACGGAAGGAAAAGGAGCGAAGGATTTCACGGCGATCAAGCGGATCATGTATGCCGATCCCGCAACATACTCCGCTCTGATGGAAAAGGTCACCGCCATGCTCGTCGCATACCTGAACGCCCAGATCCGCGCCGGTGCGCAGGCCATCCAGATTTTCGACACCTGGGGCGGCATCCTTTCCCCGAGCGACTACGAAAAGTTCGTACTGCCCTATACTGCGCGACTCATAAAAGGCCTCGATCTCCGGGACACTCCCGTAATCCATTTCGTCAAGGGGGCGGGGACCATGCTGGAGACGGTAAAAAAGGCAGGCGGCCATGTGATCGGCCTTGACTGGCATGTGAGCCTTGGGAAGGCCCGTGAAGTTCTCGGGGACACGGCTGTGCAGGGGAATCTCGATCCGACCGTTCTTTACGGGCCGAAGGAGATGATAGAGGCCGAAGTGAAGAGAATTCTCGACGAGAACGCCGGCCGTCCCGGCCACATCTTCAACCTCGGACACGGGATACTGCCGACCACTCCGCCCGAAAATGCGAAATACATGGTGGAATGCGTGCACCGGCTGTCGCGTAAAGGATGATGTGGGGAAGCGGGTAAAGCGGGGAAGCGGGTAAAGCGGTTTTTCGCATGTACGCTTATCCGCATCACACGCATATCCGCTCACGAAGTGAGCACATGAGCGAAGCAAAAATGTCCGATAAAACCGCTGTTCTTCTCCTGCAGATGGGAGGACCAGATTCCCTGGATGCTGTTAAACCTTTCCTGTTCAACCTTTTCTCCGATCGGGATATCATCAAACTCGGCCCTTCATTCCTGCAGCCCTTTCTGGCCCGGCGCATTTCCCGCAAGCGGGCAATCAAGGCCGAGCTTCAATACGAAAAAATCGGCGGAAAGTCACCCATCAGGGAGCTGACCGAAGCACAGGCACGAGCCCTCGAAGAGAAGCTTGGGGATGGATTCCACTGTTTCGCGGCGATGCGCTACTGGAGACCGTCAACCATAGAGGCTCTCGCCGCCGCGAGAAGGGAGGGCATTTCCCGCATCGTCGCCCTCTCCCTCTATCCCCACTATTCCAGGGCAACTACCGGTTCCAGCATTAATGAACTGAAAAGGGTTCAGAGGGAATCCGGCATGCCGTTTCACTTTTCGTTCATTGAATCCTTTTCCGGCCATCATCTCTACATCCAGGCACTGGCGGAAAAGATAGAAGAGGCCCTTGACCTTTTTCCCGACCGCCATTCCCCGGTACTTCTCTTTTCGGCCCATTCCCTGCCCCAATCCTTTATCGACGACGGCGATCCGTACCTCGACCAGGTCAAGGAAACCGTAATGCTGGTAATGCGGCACTTCGCCCACAGGGAGTATCACCTGGCGTTCCAGTCCCGTTCCGGTCCGGTGAAGTGGCTGGAGCCGGAGACTTGTGGAGTTATTCGGAGTCTTGCGTCAAAGGGGTGCAGGGACATTCTCATCATACCGGTTTCCTTTGTCTCCGATCACATCGAGACCCTGTACGAGATCGACATCGAGTATGCGGAGCTTGCCCGTTCGCTGGGCATCGACAATTTTCAGCGAGCTCCGGCTCTCAACACGTCGACGGTCTTCATCGAATGTCTGGCCGATCTGGTACGCACGAACATTTCGGAGGAGGGTTCGTAGCGGCGCAGACCCTTAAGTGTGAATCTTTTCATTCTGGCTCCTGGCCACCAGATAGTAGACTATTCCAAGGATAAGAAGCGTTCCGGCAAGGAATATCTGGGTTTCCAATGCGTCGTGGCGCAAGGTCGATATGAGAACCTCCCTGATCACGGCGACCATTATGACCCCGATAAATACAAGGATATTGAATCTTCCTCCTTTGAGATTCCTGATCTCATTGGCCAGCAACTCGATCATCATCCAGAGGATGAGGAGGGTACCCAGTGAACTGAGTATGCCCTGTTCCACATTGCCCCTGAAGATGTGCGTGATATCCCAGACGAACAACATGACTACCGAGATCGATACCCCTGCAAGAGCCAGTACCAGCACCAGGTTGAGACCGTAGGTGAACCGCTCCGTGGCCTGAATCAGCGTTGATTCCAGACGGTGGGAGACAAAGAATTTTTTCAGTTCCTCTTCGCGGTACGAGGCGCTCATGATATCCAGATTGATGTCGAGAATCTTCTGCGCCGCGTCGATAATTTTCCGTCGCTGCTCGGTGTCGGGAAAATTGTCCCGGATAAGGCCGATGGTGAACTGACGTATGAGATTCATTGAAGAATTAACGTAGTGGGCGTTCAGGCCGACCCGGACATGGGAATGCCCGATTTTTTGCAGAGTGTGGTAATACTGGTTGTTATAATCTCCGGCGAAAAGGCGTTCGAACCATTCCTGATGGGTTTGTTTAAGCTTCTGCATCACCAGGTCCTCTTTGAGAAATTCGGCGGTTTGCGGGATTCCCAGAAGATAGTCGTAAAAAGCATTTGCCAGCTGATGCCTGTTGGCCTCAGCCAGCGGCCGGACAAGCTTCAG
>DATEVI010000321.1:0-3749 GCA_035281865.1 Geobacteraceae bacterium
CCCAGGGGCCCTCTACAATTCCTTTCCAGTCACTGACTATGCAATCGCCACCCTCGAATACCGACTGGAACTGCTGTTCTTCATGTATCTCCACCTGCGTGGTACTTTTGCCTGGGGAGCCAACCGGCCGGACTTTTCCGACGGCGGACTGAATCTCAGACTTTCCGGAACGGACGGTGAGGCTTTCTCTGTCGGACTTACAAGCGCTTTTTTCAAAGACTCACAGCTCTACCTGGAATATGCCTATGATACCAAGCTTCTGCGCAACGGTACTGACGGAAGCAGCTTCACGGTCCTCTGGTCCAAGTCGTTCTGGTTTATGTTAGCGGCTTCAGCTCTTCAAGTATCGTCGGAATGAGCTCCGAAACCGTGGGATGGATGTGCATCGCCCGCTGTAAGACAGTGTATGGCGCTCCGCAGTACATGACGTCCAGGATGCAGTGAATTACCTCGTCGCCGCCGGTTCCAAGAATGGCCGCGCCGAGAATTTCACCGGAATCCGCATCGACGGCAAGCTTCATAAAACCCTGGGTTTCTCCCTTCTCGACCGCTCGGCCCACCCGTGTCATAGGTCGCTGTGCGACGTGCGCACGCCTGCCCGATTTCTGCACCTCCGCCACGGTCATTCCGGCTCTTCCCAGCGGCGGATCGGTGTACAGGGCATAGGCCTGGATGCGGTCACTGACGCGGCGATGGTCGTTGTCGAGGATGTTCGCCGCGACGATTTCGAAATCGTTGTAAGCCGTATGCGTAAATGCGCCCCTGCCGTTGCAGTCGCCGAGCGCCCAGATGCCCGGCACATTTGTGCGCAATTCGTCGTCGACGACGATATATCCGCGTTTGTCCAGCAATACACCGGCTTTTTCAAGACCAAGATCGTCGGTGTTGGGTTGACGTCCGACTGCGAGCAACAGATGAGAGCCGCTGACCTCAGCAGCGCCGCTTCCGCAGTCGACGGTCACGGTGACCTGATCGCCACGCTTCGAGGCGCTGAGGCAACTGGCGTTGAGCCGTACGCTGATACCTTCCCGTTCCAGGATTTCCCTTACCGCTTGCGAGACATCTTCATCTTCGTGCTGGATCAGTCGCGGCGCCATTTCCAGAATTGTGACCTCGCTGCCGAAGCGCCGGTACATCTGCCCGAATTCAAGGCCGATATAGCTGCCCCCAAGGATCAGCAGGTGAGGGGGGAGGAAATTGACCTCCATTATGGATGAATTCGTGAGGTAATCCACCTGATCGAGCCCAGGTATCGGAGGGACCGTCGCCCGACCGCCGACATTGATAAATATCCGCTCCGCCGTGAGCAGATTCGTTCCAACCCGCACCTCGCGGGGAGACTCGAAACGGGCGTGTCCCTCGTACACCGTACAGTTCTCCATGTTCTTGAGCCAGTTTTCGACTCCTTTTCTAGATTGTTCAGATACGGCGTCCTTGCGTGCCTTCACCCGTTTCATGTCCACAGTCACCCTGCCGTCAATAACCACCCCGAAATCGTCGGCCCGGCGCGCCATATGAATCGCATAGGCGCTTGCCACCAGGGTCTTGGTCGGCATGCATCCTGTATTGACGCAGGTGCCGCCGAACAGCTTCCGCTCGATTATGGCGACTTTCATACCTGCGCCGGCCAGGCGTCCCGCCAGGGATGGCCCGGCCTGCCCGGTTCCGATAATGATGGCGTCATATGTTGTGTTCATGGAATCCTCCTCAATTTTGCTCCAAAGCTTCCCGGTCCCATTTGCCCAGTGTTGCCGCCGCCTCGTAGCTGCTCTGCAGAAATTCGAGCAGCATTGCCTTTGGCGATTCGGACGTCCTGACATCCTCATAGGGCAATACGAATTCATGCAAATCTGGGTGATAGAAGGCCTTTTCCGGACGGATCGGGAATTCGGGAAAACCGGCCGGTTCCGGAGCCGCGTAGGAATAGAAGGCCGCGTCGATCATGCCCGCGCTTCCGGGCCAGAATCCCACACTGGAGACTTCGTGGGAGTAGGCATCTCTCTCTATCACATTGGCCGCCGGGCGGTCGGGGGCCCGTCTGCCTGAAAACCGCGTCACTGCATGATCGAAGCTCCCCCAGAAAAAATGAACCGGGCTGTCTTTGCCGATGAAGCGGGCCCGAAATTCTTTCATAATGGCATCGGCGGTCACCAGAACGCGCCAGAACCTGTTTGCATATTCGGCCTCATACGACGCATGGGTGTGATCCTGGTCGAAACGGACCGGGTCGGGAATTTCTACAGGCATGGGCCATATTTTCACCTCTATGCCGAGAGAGCCCAGCTTTTCCATGAAAACGTGATAGAAGTCCGCGACCGAGCGTGGAATGAGGGGAAGCGTTCGCGTTTCTCCCCAACTGCTCTCGATTTCGAGTTTGTGATCGATGAAGTCGAAGCGGATTTCGAAGATGCCCGCCCCATAGGGTATCGGCGATGTGGTCAATCCCCGCGCGGTCACGTAGAGAGGCACTTCCCACCAGTGGTTGAGGTGAGGGCTCAACGCCAGCCGAACTTTCCCGACAATCTGTGTCCACATGTGCAACGTTACGCAAGTATCTTTCCAATCGGCAAGCGCCAGTGCCGGCCATGCCTGGTCTTTCACTGAAACTGTTCCCGTCGTCATAAAGCTCCTCCTTGAGACTGCGTTTGCTGAAATCGAATTCTTGCCGCATAGGGGAACCGGGCGTCCATGAAAACCCTTTTCGGCAATTGTCCGCGGATTGGAGATTCTTTAATATATATTCTAATAGATGCATGATGCGAGTCAATCGGGGGAAAGGAATCCGGCCACGGACGCCGACAGGCATTTTACGGATTCCGATAGCGGAGTATAATATTCCAATAGAACTGGCCTTTCATCGCGATTAATCAAATCGTTTTTCTGCAGGAGAGAATAAATGAGCCAAACAGGTTTACAGGGTCCGGTACTGATCGTCGAGGATGACCGCAACACCGCGGCCCTGGTGGCGACTTATCTGGAGCGGGAAGGATTCCCGACGATAACCGCCTGCGACGGAGAGCAGGCGCTGGAAATGGCGACGCGGCACAATCCGGGATTTGTTATCCTCGACTTGATGCTCCCCAAGGTCGACGGATGGGATGTCTGCCGAAAACTCCGGCAATGGTCCGACGTCCCCATTTTGATGCTGACCGCCCGTGAGGAAGAGATCGACCGGGTGATGGGTCTGTCACTGGGGGCCGACGATTACGTGGTCAAGCCATTCAGCCCGCGGGAACTGGTGGAGCGGGTCAAGGCCATCCTCCGCCGGACCGGGCCCGGATCCCGACGAATCGCGGTTGTTCTCTCACACGGCGGTCTGATGCTCGATCCGGAAAAGCGCAAGGTCACCCTTAACGGCCGACCCGTGGACCTGACTTCGTCCGAATACAAACTTCTGCTTGCTCTCATGGGTGCGCCCGGTCGTGCTTTCTCTCGGGACGAGCTTCTGAGCCATGTATATCGGCATGGCGAAGCCGTCATAGACCGGGTAATTGACGTCCACATCGGCAAGCTCCGCCAGAAAATCGGGGATGACCCGTCAAACCCCAGTCTTATCCTGACGGTGCGCGGTCACGGTTACCGGTTCGCCGAAGATGGCGAAGGGTAGGGGGCCGGGGATGAAACAGCGTCTGCTCTGGAAACTTCTGCTGATCAACAGCGTGCCGGTCATCGGGGTTATCATCCTGGTGGTGTGGCTTGCAATCGATCAACTGGCGGCCGACTATTTCACGGTACTCATGGAAAGGTAT
>DATEVI010000322.1:0-12913 GCA_035281865.1 Geobacteraceae bacterium
GCGAAACTTGTGACAGTGAAGGGCATTGAAGCCCAGAAAGACCACCATAACTTCCGCAAACGGGAACGCGGTGGTTGACAGTTTCTCAACATTCTTTTTGCCGTCGGACGATTGCCCGCCAGAACGTTCTGCTTTACGTTCCATAACTGACACCCGGCAATATACTCCTGTAAATCCTCGGTCATTTCCGAATCAACTATTCCGTTTTCTATTGCCGTGCGAACCGTCCTTACAAAGGGCAGATCCTCGACGGTTATATGTGCGTTGAGGGCGCTGTTAGCGGCATCAAGATAATATAATGCGCCGATATTCCGGCTGAAGGCCACCGGGTATCTCATGGCTATTCTGCAAAACATCTCCAGGTCTTCGCCGAATTTTTCACCGACGAGAAAGCCCCCCAACTCATGGAATATACGCGCGGGTATGCAAACCGCTGAAACGTGCATGGCCGCCTTTCCCTGGAGTGTCGCCTTGAAATAATTAAAAAATATGCTTTCGCAAGATTCGGACGGGGCTGTTTTCGATTCAGTCGGAAGAATCCGTCCGTCCGGCATGACAGTGTTGTAAGCCGCGGCATATATGCCTGCTTCGGGGTACTTCATTTGCAGCTTAATTATGGTTTCAAGGAATTCGGGAGTCCATTCGTCGTCAGCGTCCAGAAAGGCTATCAGATCGCTACGGGCCTCACTTATTCCCCGATTACGCGCGGCCGAGACACCCGCATTTTGCTGTTGAATCAAACGAATTCGCGCATCCTTGAAATCTCTTACAATGTCGACTCCTCTGTCAGAGGAACCATCGTCGATAACCAATATTTCAAAAGACCGCATTGTCTGAGTAACGACGGATTGCAGCGTGCGACCTATGTACTGCTCTTTATTGAACAGCGGAATAACAACTGAAACTGTCTTGTCATACATTGGCCGGTCTCCTCATATTCGGATTTTAGGGTGAGCTCTGAGGTGATGGGGGGGTGATTCGGTCGAATATCTCCCGGTAAACATCCAAAACCGTGTCAACGGCAAAAAGTCCATACAAGTTCGAGGTGTTGTAATGTTCATCCAGAGTGTTGTTCAACCAGTGTTCATACAGGACATGGAGAGCATGGGCGACTGCTTCGGCGCTTCCGCCGTCCACGGCAATACCTCCCCCATGTTCTCCCAGAACATCCGATAAGGTTCCGGTCCGCGGAGAAATCGCAAGGATGGGCCGCCCGACGCCGACGTAATCGGCGAATTTCGACGGCAGGAATATCCCTTCCTCCACGAGCGCCTCGATAATGACCAGGACGGTCGCGGATCTCAACACCTCCGGCATTTCCGTGTATGGTCTGCTCTTTTCAATGCGGACCAACGCTTCCAGCCCGTGTTCCCCGGCCGATCGCCGAACATCTTCCGGCCGGTCCACGATAAACACCACCGAAAACTCCCGGCCGGGGTTGGCTCTCTCGCGAAACAGCCTGACGCCCTTGAGAAAAACATCAGGCGATCTCGGCGACCGCAGGCTGCCTGCGTGCATAAGGGTGAACCCCTCATTTGACCTGACGGCGGGGTTCCTTCTATCCAAGGCGATGTGGGGCACGACCGAACTTTTATCCCTTATGTCGCCGGGCAGGTAGCCGGCGATGTAGGCACGGAGGCGCTCGCACGGGAAGGTGTGCCAAAGGGCCTGTTTTGCGACTTCCCGGTAATACCTGGCGGTAAAATAACCCAGCGGCGCGTGTTTTCCCTTACCACCCGGATATTGTCGAGGGAACTTTTCCCAGGGGACGGGATCATTCCAATTGGCAATCCACGGAATTCCGGTTTTCCGGCTGACGATCAGCGCGGACAGGTGGGCCTCGGGCGGAAGCGCGCGGGAAACAATATAGTCGTAGTTCTTCTTCGACGTGAGTCGCATGGCCTCTTTTGCCGCGGGTATTGCCCAATGTCCGCCGGAAACGCGTTGTCCGGAAAGCATGAAACTCCGGGCTGCCACAAGAAACCTGTTTGCAAGGGTCCTTTCCCGCTCGGCGACGGTAACGACGCATGACGCAAGACGGCGCCATGCTTCGCCCGTGTTGGGATACCAGTGACCGGAATCCGCCATCGTTATTACGTCAACCCCCCACCCCGCCTCCAACGCCGCCAGTACGAGATTTGCGTTGACGAACGCCTCCGGGTTTCCCGGGGGGTAGCATGACGGGGCAAACATGAGTATGTTCGGCGTTATACGATGCTCATTCATGTTTCAAGATTCCACATTCGTTTGCATGATGAAATACAGTTCCTTCAACATCTCGGCGACTTTGCAGCGTTGTGCGTACACAGCGGAGTCAATGACTGTCTTTACCTGCTGATAACTGTTCAAAATGTCTTTCACCAAACGGCACAATACAATTGCGTCAAAAGGCGGATGCCATGAATAACGCTGGTCGCTGAGAATGCTGGACACAAGACTCAATTTTTGTTCAATATCAATGGTAACTACAGGGATGCCGATAGTCGAAGCTAATACCGCGCCATGATATCTTGCGGTAACTATTATGGCGAACCTGGCCAGCGATTTAACGAATTCGCCGACACTATGTGCTGATGGATCCCATGTCATCACCTCATAATCAGTCGTCTTCAATATTTCCAGACATTGCTCGTCACTTGCCGGACATAAAGATATGAAGGTTACGCCAAAACCTTCTGAGCTGAGCGCAGCCGCGGCCTCAAGCAAAGGCCCTACGAATCTGGCTCCATCGATAGTATGTGGCCAATCTCTAATTATTATGCCTATGTTGTTCTTATTAATTTCTTTGGAATTACCGTGTATTTCCGGCATTCCCCATAATTCTTTCATGTAACAAAGGTCACTTCCAAGCGTAAGCCTCTCCACTCCCCACTCGGCGCATAGGCCATAGGATGCCGGGTCACGTACCGACACGCAGTCCAGCTCTTTAAACAATTTGCTTGCGTATGTTTCTTCTTTGGAGTCTCGTACGAACGGGCCGACTCCGATTCCCAACGCTATTCTTTTCTCGAAAACCCATTTGGCCGGCATCACCTTGTCATGCAAATATAAAAACATCCCGCGAGGAGAAGAGATTGCTTTCAGTTTCATTAAGAAACTGTTTCTTTCCCTGGTAAGAGGGAATGAATAAAATTGGGTCCCTCCGCCGTAAACAAGAATTTCCCCTTTTAACCGACGATGAGGGTCATGCGGAATGACCTGAGCCCCCGGAATAATCCTTGATAAATAGGTGTCGGGCTTACATACAAAAGCAATCTCTCCGGGTTCGTACACCTTTTTCATCACTTCGAAATTCGCGAGCATCAGGGCATCGTCACCCAGATTCCGGTTCCCGTACCACCCGACAATGATAACTTTGAATTGCTCCATAATATCGAATACCCTTTAGCCTATCCCCTCATCCGCCCCTTCGGGGCACCTTCTCCCTAATGGAGAAGGGATATAAATTTTCCCCTCTCCATTAGGGAGAGGGCGGCCGAAGGCCGGGTGAGGGGATAGGGGTTGGCTGAAGATCAGCGCTAATCCGGTTCAGTTTTATATGCGCGCTTCCCTTTTATGAAGAAGCTGAAATATTGAAATCGTCGTGATAACAGTGCCTATGACAAAGAAAACAGCACGATACGGGAGTGAAGCATCAACTATAACCAGCAGAACCATGGTGATAAGCACGAGCCAGATACAAGAACACTCCAGGGAGATCAATGTATCGCGCGGGACAAGCCGCCGCCTGACATATAACGGAACAATTACGATTGTATTAACGGCATATGCAACGGCGAAGGATGCCGCAAGACCGGCGGAACCGAAGCGCGCCAGGAAAAAAGTCCCGGTTAATACCACACCCCCCCAGAAAAGATTACTCAAAAAGCCCCACCACAAGAGGTTCCTTGCCGCCAATACACGGGCCAGTCCATCCTTGTAGAGGACAATGCAGGTGAAAAACAGAATTAATGCGACCGTATGCGAAAATGAATTACCCCTGTAATCCGCACCGTATATTTTCTGGATAATTTCGGGGAAGCTCAATAACGGCAAGACAGGGATCAATCCGATACACCATGTCAACAGTATGTTGACCCGTCCAAGGCGCTCATTGTTCGTATCGTTCTCACTGGAAATAATCGAAAATAAAGGCGTTCCAACCGTGCTGCCTATGAACAGAAGGACTGTATTGAAAATGTAAGCCGCGTTATAGACTCCCATCTCCGCATATCCGTTGGATTGATTGACAAGTAATGCATTACAGGCCCAGTTGACCGGGCCGACCATGCTCCCCGACAGGACCGCCGGAAGGCTGAACGTGTACAGGATACTTATTTCCCGACCGCACCCTTTGAGGGTTAAGGGAACATTTGCCCTGCGCGCCTCCGACCTCAGGGCAAGGTGATTTAACAGCCAGTTCAGACCGGCGCTGATAACAAGCGAATAAACCGCGCCCTTTACCCCCGCGTAATATGCCCCGCCAACCATTAGCGGGAAAGTGATCAGACCCGCCAGCAGATTCACGTGAGCTATGGCCTTATACGCCTCGAAACCGGCCAGTGCGCCGGTCTGCGCGCCGTTTAAGGCGCTGAGGAACAACAGTCCGGCACCTATTCGCAGAAGGTCGGTCAGATGCGCCGCGGCAAGTGTACGAGATGCCAGCCAGGGCGCAAAAACATACAGAGCCGTCGCCATGATCGCGCCGGACGCGAAAGCCGTGATACCGGACATGGCGATTATCCGCCCCGCTTTTTCAGGGTCTTTCATGCGAAATTCGGCAACATGCCTGGTCGCGGTCATCCCCAGGCCGAATCCGGCAAATACGCCGAACATTCCGATAGTGCTCTGAATGACGCCCAGTTCGCCAAAGCTCCATTTGCCGAGCATTCTTGCAACAAGGATTGAGGAAACCAGCCCAAGCCCCCTGGACAGCATCGCGCCGGTCAGGGACCAGAAAGCGCCGCGAGCCAGTCGACAGGCGAGGGGAGAAGCCTCGACACGCGCATAAATCGGTCTCAAGCAAGATGGGGACACGGCTAGTATGGAATTTTTTATGTCCAAAACAAACTGCCTCTCCGGCTCTATAGAGCGTCAATGATACGACCCGCCGCTCTCCCATCCCCATACGGATTATGAGCCATGGCCATTGCCTGGTATGCGCGGGGATCATCCAGCAAACCGGAACATTCCGTAACGATCTTTTCCCGATCGGTCCCGACAAGCTTCACCGTGCCCGCATCGACAGCCTCGGGACGCTCGGTGACATCGCGCATGACGAGGACCGGCTTAGCCAACGACGGCGCTTCTTCCTGCACCCCGCCGGAATCGGTGATAATGAGGAAAGAACGATTCATCAGGTAAACGAAGGGAAGATAGTCCACCGGCTCAATGAGGTGCACATTGCGGCGCCGCGCATGCCCCAGGATTCGTCTGACCGGTTTTTGCACGTTCGGGTTCAGATGCACCGGATAAAGAATCTCCACATCGGGATAGAGGTCGGCAATATCGGACAGGGCTCCGCATATGTTCTCGAATCCTTCGCCGAAATTCTCCCGCCGGTGGCCGGTCACCAGGATCAAACGCTTGCCCGGATCGAGAAAGGAGAACATGGCTTTGAAGGAGTCCTCCAGTTCCGCACTGCTCTCGATACTGCCGACAACCGAGAGGAGCGCATCGATCACCGTGTTCCCGGTGACGAAGACGGTTTCTCCGTCCACTCCTTCCCCCAGCAAGTTGGTCCGCGCCGACTCCGTGGGGGCGAAGTGCAGATCGGTAAGCACTCCCGCCACCGAGCGGTTGATCTCCTCCGGGAACGGTGAATGTTTGTTGTGGGTGCGCAGTCCCGCCTCGACATGTCCGACGCTTATCCGGCAGTAATATGCGGCCAGCGCGGCTGCCATAGTGGTGGTAGTGTCGCCGTGAACCAGGACCATATGGGGTCGTTCGCTCTCCAGGATCGGTTTCATGCCCTGCAATACGCTGCAGGTGATTTCAAACAGATTCTGGCCCGGTCTCATGATGTCCAGATCGTATTCGGGTCTGATGTCGAAAATTCCGAGCACCTGGTCGAGCATCAGGCGATGCTGGGCGGTAACGCAGACTACGGTTTGAAATTTATCCGGATGTCTCCGCAGTTCCTTTACTACCGGCGCCATCTTTATGGCCTCAGGCCGGGTGCCGAAAACCAACATGACTTTTTTCATTGTTTCTTGCCGTCCTTTATCTCGTTCATGATCGAGCCCAGGATCTTTATGCCGGATTTGTCGAGTTGTTTCTTGAGCAGTCCGAAGGAGTTGAGCCTGGTTCTCCCCTTGAGCGCGACGAGGACGGTCCCCTCGCAAAGCGTTGATATGACCATGGCGTCAGCGGTCTTCGAAAACGCGGGAGTGTCGATGACGACACAATCGTATTGTTCCGCGAGGGTTTCAACCAGGTCCCTCATGTCCCGCCAGCTCAAGAGTTCGAGCGGATTAGGCGGCTTCGGCCCGGAGGCGAGAACTTCGAGGGAATCTATGGGCGTCTTCTTCACGGCCTGTTCGAACAGCGCCCTCTTAATGATGAGACTGCTCACGCCGGTATTGTTCTTCAAATGGAAGATCTCATGCACCCTCGGTTTTCTGAAATTCAGGTCCACGAGGATAGTCCTTGATCCGAGCTGCGCGAAGACCGCGGCCAGGTTCGCGGCTATGAAAGTCTTCCCTTCCTTTTCGTCGGGGCTCAGCACGCCGACGACCTTTATGATTTTGCCGACTCCGGAGAGAATGAGACCGCTCCGGATGGAGCGGAAGGACTCGGCCCGGGAACCGAAAGGCTGACGAATCACGGGCAGTTCTTTCAAAAGCGAAGGTTTGTCGGATTCCACGCAGGGATAGGAGTGCTGGCAGGCAAGCGCCCATCGCACATCGTCCTCGGTGAGAATGCCGAGCGCCACCGCTGCTTCTCCGAAAAGAGTATTCTCCTTCTTCTGGAGGGCCACGATCCGGTCCATATCCGGGATCGTAAGCCTTCCCGCCTTCAGGAGGATGTCGTTGATGGCCGATCCTTGAATGCCTTCCCGTGTTTTTTCATAAACTTTGAGTGTGTTCATTTTATATCTCCGCCGTATCGGTGACCGTGCCGAGCACGGCTATCCCGAATTGCCGCTCGATCATGTCGGCGTTCTTGACAGTGTCATCCATGTAATCGAAGAAAAAGGCAAGAGCTGCGCCGAGAAAGATACCCGCAAAGACCGCAAGCGCCATGTTGAACATTATCTTGGGGCTGTGCCTGTAAGTGGGAGGCACGGCCGAGTCGACGATGAAGACGTTCGTCTTGTTGATGTCGCCCTGCAGCGCGGTTTCGTTATATTTCTTGAGGACCGCTTCGTATACCTGCTTGTAACTCTCGGACTCCCGGCTGAGGGAGTCCATTTCGTACCGCGAAAGATTGGCGGAAGTCGACTCTTTCTTGAGACCCGCCACTGCGGACTCGAGGGCGCTCACACGCTGATTCGCCGATACGTGCTCCTGCTTTATGGCGCTCACCACCGTCCGCATCTCGGCGTTCAATTTGGAATTGACTGTCTCGATCATGGACCGGAGCCGCACATATTGCGGGTGGTTCGTCCCGGCCTTGCCCGAAAGTTCCGTCAGTTGCGTCTCCAGCTTTACCTTTTGCGTTTTGAGGTCCTGAATAAAAGCGTTTGAAAGGACTTCGGGAAGGCTCTCGTAATTACCCCCGCTTTCCCCGACCCGCTTCAGCGCCACCTTCGTCTCATAGAGCTTTGCCTTGGCTGTCGCCAGTTCCTTGTTGATCTGGTCGAGTCTCTGGACGGCATCGTCGTAAACGGTTCCCCGGCTTCCCTGCTCCGCGATGATCCCTTTTTTCTGCTGATACTCCCTCAATTGTTCCGTGGCCTTGTCGGACATTCCCTTGGCGTCCTTTAGTTTTTCGGAAAACCATTTCTCCGCGTCCCGGAAGGGCGTCACTTTGAGTTCAAGGTTGTATTCGGCATAGGCCTTGGCAAAAGCGTTCGCTACGCGGGCCGATATGTCCGGATCGGGAGAATGGAATTTTATGTAGAGAAAACGTGAGTCTTTCGCGGCCTCGACCTTGAGAGAACCGGAAAGAAAATTGTCGGCCAGCCACCTTTTCATATCGATCCGGCTTTTTTTTCTCCAGAAAAGAAGCGGATTTTCCGATCCGGTTTCGTTGAACCTGTTTATCATGTCAGGCGTCTTTTCCAGGTTCAGAATCTCGACGGCCCGCTGAGCAATGCGTCTGCTCTTGATTATTTCGACTTGAGTATTGATATACTCCCCGGAGCCCGGCGCCTGGGGGGCCGCGATCATGCTCATATTCATGGGATTGCTGCTGTCGTAGTCGAGCATGATGGTGGCCGTGCTCTCGTACTTGACCGGCCAGAGAAGCGAACCGACGAGAGTCGTCAGTGCCGTGGCAAGAAACGCGAGTACTACGATTTGTCTCCGCCGTTTTATTACCTGCCAATAATCATGCAATACCATATTAAAATATGCTCTCCTTGATCTTTATGACATCGTCAATCCGCACGAGATCGTCGACATGGGCGCTCGCGGAGCTCTCCTTATCACCATCCTTGCGCGTGATTTCTATCCTGCGTTGCGAGCCTTTGGCGGTAAGGCCTCCCGCCATGGCAATCGCCCTCTTGACAGTGACACCCTTCTCAAGCCGGTAGGACCCGGGCTTGTTCACCTCACCGTAAACGTAGAATATCGCTTTAGGCACATAGACGACATCCAGGTCCTGGAGCTCGATGTTTTGGGCGAGGTTGCCGCCGTTCAACAGGCCGTCCATGTCGATGGATATCTTTTTCGTGGTCTCCCTGCCGTCGGCGTCCGGTTCTTTCCTGAAGACCGTGACCCGATATCCGGCGTTCTGGTTCATTCCGAGGGCAAGGGAAATCATGTCGAGAACCGTTGCCCGCCCCGGGATTTCGTATTGGCCCGGCTTCATTACTTCGCCGATGATGGTTACCTTCCGGTTGTATTGCTGCACGAAGGCGGTTACCTGCGGGTCTTTCACAATTCCCTTCGTAGCGAGTTTCTCTCCGATGCTCTTCTCTATCTGCCGGGCGGTCAGGTTTTTCACGACTATTTCGCCCAGGAGAGGAAAGGTGATCTTTCCTTCTCCGCTCACCCTCGCCTCGGTCGTCAGGTCAGGATTATCGAAAACGGTTATCTTCAGGACGTCCTGACTGCCGATCAAGTAATCCCCGGCATGAACGGGCAAGGCGGAAATGATTATTAATGCGGCTGTAATATAGATTTTAAATTTAGATAAAACGCCTTTGTGTGCCACTTTTAACTGATCTCCCTGTTAAACATCTTGTCTAATCGCCTTTGCCAGACGCCTTGCGAAGGGCAGTCCGGTCAGTCCCGCGCCCAGAAGAGCGGTCGCGACCGGGTCGGGTGTCATGACGGCGGAAAAAATTGCCGGTGCACAGATCAGCCCCAAAATTGCAAAGATAAAGAATACTTTTGTCATCCCCACCTCTCCTTTCCGACGCCTTGCCGTTTGCATCGTGTAAAATCTCCTCCGGGAAATTTAATTCCATCTTTTCCGGACATTGGTATTTTTCGAAGTTAGTGCTGCACCGGGACCGGTGCCTTTCAGTGGCGACAATAACCCTGCTTCCCCGCGGCGCGATCTCGAAACCCTTTTCGCCGCTGAACCAGATCTGCTCCGCCGGTACTATTCTGACATTCAGCCTGTCCTGAAAAGTGCTGCAGCCGAAGGGGTAAACCCTGCACAACCCACGGGTATATATAATCACCCGCCCCTCTCCATCGTATTTTTCGTGGAGAAGGTTGACCAGCTCGAATGCGGAGCTTCCGTCAAAATCTCCTCTTGGCCGTACATGCAGGTTGCCTTTACTCTTTCTATGTTCAATGGAAAAGTTAACGCTCATGGGATATCCTCCTTTGCGCTTATCTAGGTTGTGCTATTAATAGCAGGAGCGGAAAGATATGAATATCGGCCAAGCGTCTATTTATTTCGCGGATAACGTATCACAACCTTTGGGGGACATTTGCATTACCCCGGAGGGATGACCCGGTTCCATAACTATCCGTTTTTTAACTGATACATTAATAAAAACTTCCATTTAGCTCTTTCTTGCTTTATACATTATCAAATTGCAATGATTTGACTTGCATTCGGCGGGGGGGACGACCAGTTCCGGGCCACTGCCGGAGAAAGAACCACAAAGGTCTTACAGGCCGTAAGGAACCCGGTAATTGTCCAACAATTTTTACCGGCCTCCTGAGGAAGCATATATGAAAATCCTGATCAATCTGGGCAGTCTCCTTCTGGGGACGGCATTACAGGAACTCCTTGCGCGGGAGCCGGAGGGATACCGGACGCTCGCCGCGACGGATACCCCGAGTAACGACTCCTTCAACCCTGATTTCATCATAGCCGATTGCCATACGATACGGCGGATAGCGCTCCTTCCGGAAACGGAAGCGAAGATTATCCTGATGGATTACGGTCTGAGTGAAGAGGAAATTGCCTCTCTCCTCCTTTCGCAAAAATTGGACGGGGTCATGGCTACGACGACGGACCTCGACCTCTTCAAGAAAGCGCTCCATGCAATCAGTGAAGGGCAGATATGGATCGACAACGACAAGATCAAGGCCCTGGTGAATCACGCCGAGAGCGCGGTGGGCGCGGGGCAGGACGAGAGCCTCAGTAAAAAGGAGCGTGAGATAGTCATGCTCGTCTCCCAGGGGCTGACGAACAGGGAGATCGCCTCCATCGCGTGCATCAGCGAACAGACCGTCAAGACGCACATCAGCCGGATATTCCGAAAATTGAACGTTTCTCGACGCTCTCAGCTCGTGCCGCTGGCGATGAAACTGAAGATTTCCGACTCCCAATGACTCATTTTTCTTCCATCCTGCCTCCATACTACTTTAGTTTCAATCTGTCCCCCATAAGTAGTACCCTGCTTAACGACAAATTAAATAGACTTTCGACCGATTGTCACCCCATGCCTGCCCTGTTATAAGGTAGTGTAAGGTCGGCAGGCGGCGTCATCGTCAATTTCCCCTTCGATGACAATCTTCCGGCTGTTGATATACTGCGGCTGCGGATACACCGATGTAAGCAAAAAGGCGTGTCCGCGCCGCCTTCCAATGTCTGTTTCGTGTCGGGGGTAAAGGAAGGGCAATTTGATCGTAAAAATCAATTATCGGAGGTATGAGATGAAAATTTTCAGGTTTGTTAAAGCAGGTGTGGTGTTTATGGCTCTGTCGGCGTTTGCCGTGACGGCATGGGCCGATGACACTGTAAAGTCTGGGAAAAACGCACAGGAAATAGTCGGCGAAGAAGCGATTGTTGCAAAGGTGGGGACCGATCAGGTTACCCTGCTGTCGGCGACCGACAAGAATAAAGAATGTACCATTCCCATGGCTGATGCCGGAGAGTTGAAAGCAGGAGACAAGGTGAAGGTGCAGGGCAACGTCGTCATGAAGGTCGAAGCCATGCCGGGGGCATCAACGAAGACTCGCTGAATCCGGACAGCCCGGACGACAGACTTTACCGTTGTTGCACAAGAACCAGGGTTGATGGTTTTCAACCCTGGTCCTCGTAAAACAGTCATTCTTTCCCCATCCATGATGTTTATTACCCCCCGAAATGCTTAACAGGCGGTCGGAGCGAACATGATTCCGGTCACCGACGATCCGCAAGGCAGATGCCGTCGAAGTCATTGGCTTCAGGGTATCTGCCTTGCGGTACCGACATATATCTCCCCGGTGAAAGCTGCACTTATTCCTCAAAGCCCCCATTGTGATTCCTTCTTTTCGCTTCATTTACGGTCATGAAAACGCGCAAGACAAAGTGATGGCAATCATTTCGCCAATTCTCTCACCACCTGCGCCAGTCCGGCAACGACCCGCGCCATCCGTCCGTAATCCAGCCTGTCCGGCGTGTCGGTGGGTTCATGGTAGTGGGGGTTGCGGAAGGGGGCTGTGTCGGTAATCATCAGTGCCGGATATGCCTCCTGCCAGAAGGACCAGTGGTCCGACCAGCCGATGCCGGCAATGAATTCCGGGGCGATCACCCCTTCGGAAGGAAAGCGGCTCGCCTTCCTGAATGCAGCGACGGAGCGGCGGAGGAGGGAACCGCTGCGGAAGTTGCCCACGAAGCCGATGAAGTTGCCGGTGTCGGGGTAGATGAAACTGAAGGGGAAAGGATATTTCTGACTCCCCGCTGTTTCGGAGTAGTAACCGATGCTCTCCAGTGAAAGCATGGCAGAGATCTTTTCATTGCGCTTTTTGGCCTCGGTGGCGTAGACCCTGCTCCCCATCAGTTCGGTCTGGAAGAAAGGGTACTCCTCGTTGACGAAAGCGACGAAGCGGATTGTCCGGCCCGGTTTCGCGTCCCTAAAGAGCCTTGCCAGTTCCAGCAAGGCGGCAACTCCCGAAGCGTTGTCGTCGGCTCCCGGCGATCCGGGCTGGGAATCGTAGTGGGCACCCACTATTACGATCTCCTCCGGTCGGACCGTTCCGGACAACTCAGCGACGATATTCGCCACCTTCTTGTCATCTGCCTGGTATGACTGCTCCCAAACCCGAAGCCCGAGCGCTTCGAGACTGTCGGTGATGTATTGCGCGGCCCGCTGCAGGGCCGCATAGCGCAGGGTATTACGTTCGCCGATGGTCCCCGCCAGCGAGGCCACATGCTTTCTGAGGAGCTCTTCTATTTCGGCCTCCGCCGGAGTCAGTGGGGGCATGGGACCCTTTTGGGAAGATCCCGGCATCCTGACCATCCAGAGCCCGGCGACGACAAAAATCACCAGGATAGATACCCACAACATGAAATGAAACTTTTTCATGACCGCGACAGCCTTCATTGTTGAGTGTCCTTACTCTACGACTGGCCTGTCTGTCCGGGAGAAATGCAGATG
>DATEVI010000323.1:0-4005 GCA_035281865.1 Geobacteraceae bacterium
CTGCGCGGCAGTAGATGACCCCTTCGTCGGCGCCGATGGCGTAGCCGGCGATCATCATCCCTTCCAGGATCGCATGGGGGTCGCCTTCCAGTACGCTGCGGTCCATGAATGCGCCGGGGTCACCTTCGTCGGCGTTGCAGACGATGTATTTCTTATCCCCGACGGCATCGTGCACGAACTGCCACTTGGTGCCGGTGGGGAATCCGCCGCCGCCGCGGCCCCTGAGACCGGATTTCTTGACCTCATTGATGACGTCGAGCCGGTCCATGGCAATGGCCTTCTCTATGCCCGCATAACCGCCGGTGGCGATATAGTCTTCGATGCTTTCCGGATTGGTCCGGCCAAGACGGGAGGTCACCGAACGGACCTGCTTCGCGTAATACCCCGAATTCGCCATGACCGCGATCCCCTCGTAGGGAGCCGCGTCACCCGGAATCTGGATGGCCGCCAGTTCCGCGACCGGAGTTTTCCCGACAACATGGCTCTCGATCAACTGAGCTACCTTGTCCGGATAAATACCGCCGTAAACTACGCTTGCCGCGCCGGGAAGGGCGATTTCCACCGCCGGCTCGGCATAACACATGCCGATACAGCTGGTAATGTCAATATCCACATCCAGCCCGCGGGTCGCCACTTCCCCCTTGATGGCGTCCATGACCTTGTTCCCGCCGGCTGCAATGCCGCAGGTTCCCAAGCCGACCACAATCCGGGGGCGGTTCATTTTCTGCTTGTACTGCTCCTCGATTCCGGAGCGCATTTCCTTTAAATTACTCATTTTATGCCACCCCTCCTATTCGTATTGTTCCAGGATTTTTTTCATATCGCCCGGCACCAGACGGCCATGGGTATCATCGTTGATCATGATACACGGCGCCAGACCGCAGGCTCCGATACAGGCCACGGATTCCAAGGTGAAACGAAGGTCTTCCGTGGTTCCCCCGTTTTCAACGCCCAAGGCATCTTTAAGGGTGCCGAAAATTTTTGAGCCGCCCAGCACGTGGCAGGCGGTTCCCAGGCATACCCGGATAATGTTACGACCACGCGGCTTCAGGTGAAACTGGGCGTAGAAAGTAACTACTCCGAAGACCTCGCTGAACGGGATCTTCAATTCCTGGGAAATCTTTTCCATAACCTCGGCCGGCAAATAGCCATAGATCTCCTGTGCCCCCTGCAATACCGGGATCAACCCACCTTCGTAATCCCGGTAGTGTTCCAGCAATTCCATCAGTTGTTCATCCTGTGGCGAATCAACTTGTTCGCCGGTGCACTTGCAAACTGCCATGATTTTCTCCTCTCCTGTTCTCGTTCTTATTTTTTCTGAAGCTCTTGAAAAAGTCTTGAGAGCTTCAGCTACTTCACTGGCAAAGTACCTTCTGTTTTCGCGAAGATTAATGCAGTGTCAAAAAGCACTTTGCCGCTTGCACGCCGAATTTTTTCGAATCAGAGCGCACTGCTCCATATCAGGTATAGGGAATAATTCATGAGCAGTTATGGTGTTGCATGGGGTTCCTTCGGTATCCGATTCTAGCTGACTGTCGACGATTAAAACGTTGATACTATTTAGTGTTGATGCGGATTCGCTGGGTCCGTATAAGGCAGAGATCTAAACAAGGGCTTGATTATATCGACTCTAGCTGCTATGCAGGGGAAGAGAGGCTTTCAGCAAGGCTTTGATATGCTGCTGGCTTGTTTTTTAACGAATCTGATGATTGTCTTTTCATGCCTTTCAAGATTCGCTATCTACCATATATCCACAAGTATATGCAAGGAAAAATATCCACCCAGCTAAACAAGTGATGGCATCAAAACATGGTGTATCATTTCACAGCTTGATCCTTTGTCCGATTAATTAGGTTTTCGTTTAGTTTAATAGACACTGCTTGCCGGACCGGGAAACAAATATTCTCTGTCCATTCTGGAAACAGACGCGCAAGAACTTCCGTAGCCTTCTTCGATTGACGTCCCTTGCGCTTTTTATCATTCAACCCTTGTATCCGTTTCACCAGGAATATCTGCCTCCAGGTATTGACTGTGTTTTTGCTTAATCCAAGCATGTCGGCGATTTCCTGAAGAGGAACGCCCTCCTCCGTCATAAGAATGATTCTGCAGCGCAAAACCATTCTTTTATTCGAGGTTTCGTCACTAATGATTGTTTCCAGCTCTACCCTTTCAGACGAACTAAGATTCAATACCAGTCTCTTTCTCGACATATTCATCCTTTCCATCATTTTTTGACAGGTATTCAATAGAGTCTGTTCCAACAGAGCTTGAAAGCTATGAATGATGCTCCGTAGTCACATAAATTCAGATGTACCTTACATAAGCGTCCTTGAGATACTTGCGTTCAAGGATCAAGGCTATTTTCTTGATAAGATTGCGCCTTATTTCAAGATCCATGGGATGCGTCGGATCCTGATGCGCCTCATTTATCTTCGTCCCGACGAGGAACATTATACTGTCGCTTTCCAGAAGCATCTCCATCAACATGCTGGCGGCGTTCCTGCGGGGAACCGATTCCCCTTTTTCAAGAAATTGCGCGACCTTGGTGAGAGTGAGGAGCCCCTCGGTGACCAGATCGGCGCCGTCCATTGTGGCGATAGGCGGAATGTCATCGTCAGTTGTCTCCAGATGGTCCACAACTTCGCGCTTCAGCTCACGAGCAACAATATTTGCTGTCGTGCCGCCACATATTACCTTCCTTCCTTTGAAGGTATCGAAGATATTTGCAAAATGGGCATCCCGATTCTCATGAAACGGCGGTCCGGTCAAAACCAGCGAGCGGCGTGGCTTGCGAAAATAGAATACCCCTACGGTCATATCGTCATAGGCCCGCCCATCCACTTCCTTTCTGAGCGCCTCTTTGAGGATCTTTCCGGCAAGCGACCTCGCGGAGATAACGGGATCACGACGCACCTCCTCCAAAACAAATCTTTTGCAGCCGTCGACCCTCCAGCCCAGTTTCAGTTCTTCGGACCCGATACCGGACTGTGAAATCCCGTCCGAGAGAATAACCAGTCGGTCCTCCGGGCACGCCTTGAGACTGTAGGTTTTCATCTTCCTGCCGTCTAGGGCGGGGGACTCCACTTCTTTGAACGGCACCGTCACCGCTTCCCCTTTGCGAATGAGAAGGAAAGGGGGATTGTCCATTTCGACAATACTTATATCGGTTTGCTTTCTGATATCGACAATAGTGTAGGTGGCATAGCTTATATTTCTTATTCTACAGACGGGAAGTGCATTCATGATGGTTTCGGCGGAGCTGATCAGATCGGCATCGCTGGCCGTGAACTTCAGTGCCATGGTTGCCGTCATCGTCGAGAGAATGTTCGCTTTCAGCCCGTGGCCGAGACCATCCGACATCACGGATATCACCCGGTCTTCTTCGATAAGCTTGTGAGTCATGAAGTAGTCGCCGCATATATCCTGTCCGTGCTTATTCTTCTGGAAAGATTCAATTTCTATGAACAGGTCGTCAGGCAAATTGTTTTCCGTCATGCCGCTGTTGTCCGTTATGACACGTCTTCTATGAAGCATCCTGCGTATCCTCCGTTTGCTCAAGGAGGCAGACATCTTTGGATGAAAAGCCATAGGCAAGAGACCTGAGCAGGATTTCTGTGTCCGCCATGTTCTCACCCAGTCTGAAAGCGATCTCCTGAACCGTTTCAAGATTTTTACGGATTACCTGCTTTGCCCGTTGGGCAATCTGCTCACGGTGCATTTCCGTGCAGGTTACGTCCAGAATGACCCCCCCGACTACCAGGTTCGTCTCAATGGTGAATATCGTGACATTGTAAATCTTGTTATTAATGTGCAGTGCGTCACGTTGGATATCATGCCCCTTGAGCAGCGCGGTATGGAACAGATCCGGGAACGGCACCAACTTTGTGAGGCAGGCTCATTCGAGGCCGGGGTGCACCTCATTGGCGTAGAGCGCTTCTTCGTCGAACATCCGGATGAAATTCTCATTGCATTCGATAACTTTCATGTCGGCGCCGACGATTACGA